>JAQBNX010000481.1 GCA_028288385.1 Spirosoma sp. | reverse complement strand
AGTGTTGTCGGCATAGGTCCACACCATCTGCGAATCGTTGTTAACCAGTTGCCAGGTGCCGGTTTGATTCTGTGCCCCATCGAAGAGCGTAAATTTACCGTCACTGTTTAAGGTGAGCTGATACTTGGAGAAATCGCTCAGGTTAGCAGTCCCCCCTTTAGTATAAACCGGAAGCGTCAGCCCAGAAGACGTAACGGTAACGTTAGCTGTTTGCATCTGCCAGGTCCGGGCAATAAGCTGTGATTTGGTTTGTACAGCTGGTACAGGGCTATCTTTTTTACAACTGGCCACAAAAAGACCGACGGCAGCTAACAGAAATAATGCTTTTTTCATGATAACGCTAGTGGAGGATGGTAAATTAAACGGCTAAAATTAGACAACAGCCGGCACCAGACAATAAAACAGCCGATAATTATCTCAGGAATTTTGCCAGGCTATACAGAATCATCTTACCTGGTAAAGACTAGCCTGTTCCTTACTACGTCTTTATCAAGTAAGATGATCTGCCGGTCGAAAGTCGCCCTGGTGAAACCAATTACAAGTTGATCAGACTATTAAGAGGCATACAACTTCTAATTCTGATCGACATGAATGATTAATACTTAAACCCTACTGGCTAAATTTTAGCGATCTCATCGCCTAATTTTTTACCCATTTCAATAGAGATATCCTGGGTAAACTGGTAATGTATACCGGCGTATACTCTGGAAACAGCGGCTTCTGTCAACAAGTCTGATAGAGAATTATACTGGCGGGCCGGTAAACCTCTCCAGGCATACGCATTATCTGTAACCGGAATATCACCAAAGGCTCTAATTAATACCTGAATAACGGGACCAAAGTTGCTGATTAGGCCTGAGCTATACTCCGGATAGGGTGGAGTGACTAAATAAGGCAGCCAGGATGCGTCCATATGCCGCTGGATGTAGGTAACTGGTCTAAGCAGATTATACTGATATTTTGCTCTAAAGGTATTAATCGGTCCGTCTTTGAGTCCTATTCCAGTTTTAGCATATACCTCTGCAGCCTTCCAGAGCCCGGCATTCTGACTTTCCAGTACACTTGTTACAATTGATAAAATGTGGTAGGGAGATGGGACGCCTGTTCCAGCACCACCCGCATCGGCCCACCAGTTGGCAATTGCTTTCTGTTCGGCTGTCAATGTTTTCCCAATATCATAGACATTTTTGACCTCTTTATAGAATTCAGAAGATGGGTCTTCCGAATACGGAAACGGTAAAGGAGGAGCAGTAGCTGTTAGACTGTAGGCTAAAAAAGGCCTTGAATTCTGTAAATTAGCGCCAACCGGAGTCGGAAAGTTAGGCGGTGTAGGCACCCAGGCCCAAGGCTGGTTAAGTGGTGTATACCCCGGACTGGCAAGGGTGAAGTTATCGGTCGTAGACCAATTGTAGATAGCGTTGGCAACAGAGCGGCCAAAGGCTTGCGAGCGTTGAAGCACCTCCTCGGATGTCGTTGATCGCAAACGGTTGTAATTAGCAGCTTCCATCGAATCGATGCTGGCTTGATTAATAGTGGTCAACGTGCCCAAAAATTGCTTGAACATACTGGCCATGGCCGCATTGGCAGAAGCACTCCATAGGTAGTCTTTAGACACCTCCGTTTGAGGCATATCGGGCATTTGGTATAATCTTTTCGAGAAGCTGGTTGCGCCCGCGATGCCCGGTTGTACGGATTCGTAGAGGCCTACGCCAATGAAAGCAAAGGCTCTGTTTTGAGCCAATAGAACTGGCTGAGGATTCTCACGCAATTGCAGTCGTGCCATAAATTTATACCATTGGTACACAACATCAGCCGGTTCTTCTGGTGCCTTCGGTAAGGCATGATCCGTTATTTGACAACGGGTCAAAATACCCAGTAACAGGAATGCAACCCCCAGTTTAGCACTAAACAGGTGCTTGAGCATCAGTCGTTTCATCTTATTTGGCTTTTAAAGTGAATAGAAGTTAATCGGTAAGAATTTGTGCTTAATACCATCTACCAGGATGCGAACCGATAGTACTGTTTAGTTCATTAGAATGAGCAGTAAGTAAATCAGTTCGACTAAGGGACTATTCGGTTAAAGGACATAGACAAAAGGTAGAGCGAAAACGTGTGTCGTTGCTAACGTTTTTATTATCCGGCAAATGTTTACTAATCAAAAGGTTATGTTTTTATTAAACGTGATTTATTACTGCAGTGGGTTCAACGGGTATTTCCCGGTGGCCTTCTGCACACAAAGACATCAAAAAGAGGAAGGTGAGAATGCGTCTCATAACAAGCGATGTGGCTTGCTACGTTAGTCGTAGTTTCCTCCACATCCAGAAACAAAGTCTTTTACTTTCTCGCCACCGGAACAATCATCCCGCAAGGGCCGACAAAGCTCCTTTTGGGTTTCAAAAGTTTTTAGCTCTTTGGTTATTTCTTGCTATACCGAATCCTTCTCCCTAGTCGATATGCTGTTTAGCCTCTGTTGTAGGGTACCAAATAATTCTGTTTGAACCGCAGCATTCTGCTGCTGTGAGTAAGTGCATAAGTACCGCCCGAACACTCTGGAAGTTGCCTTGTGTGAAAGGCTTTCACATTCTGCCTGAAATACCTTAAAAGTCTACACTCTAACCATCCAGGCTACTTTGCAGTACGTATGGTAGCGCCTGCCCACCATCGCTAAGTCGACAGTTGCAGTAATATCAGCACTAACTGATGGATGAGTAGAGAAATGCGTCCCGCTTGAACCAGCTGTTGTAGCCTGAACTGGTTAAGACTTTTGTGTTGGCCTGCTAGTCATATCAGACTGATACAACTCCGATGTTCATTCTTCGCTGAGGTAAACAGCACTTCTTTTAATAGGTATGAAAGCTACCGGCAAACTCACTATCTGTACCTAACTACGAACCGTTTTGTAGCAGCATGCGTAAGCATTAAAAGATAAACAGCTTCCTTCGGCGATACAGTTGGGGCAGGTCTGTTTCGAACAGGGTATACGGGTCCTGGTAAAATCGCAAAAAGTCACTCACACTGGCCTGCCCTGGATAAGGCGCATAAAAGTGCGTAGGGCTGCGGGCATCATTACGCCAGACCAGTACGTAGGCCAGCTTCATTTTTTCGGCTTTCAAGGACTTTAGTAATGTACCGGTCCACCAGGTGGTGTCGGGTATCGACTCGAGGCCCGTTTCGGTGAAAGCCGCCAACTTACCGGCTTTCTGGGCATAATCTGAAACAATCCTGAGTTTAGCGATTCCGGCTGGAAGGTTATAACGGCCGTTACGTCCAAAATCAGCGTAGTTGTCCACCCCGACCATATCGACCCATGCATCGCCGGGATAGCGGTCCAAATACTCCGCTTCGGTTTTAAACAGGCAATCAGGTGAGAACGTGTAAATGAAGTTATGGATCTGCAGGCTGTCGCGCAGGTACGAGACAGTAAAGCGCCAGAGTGCCGTAAAGTCCGCGCGCGAACAGTGCGGCTTGCCCCACCAGAACCAGCCTCCATCGAACTCATGATACGGCCGAAACAGCATGGGCACCAGTTTGCCATCCTGCCCCAGAACAGATCCGGCCAAACTGCCCACCGTTTGCAGAATGACTTTGTACTGCTCATGATGCGATCCGCCGGGAATGAGGAGAGCGACTGCCGGAGCCGATACCGAGTCTTTCCAGTTAAATCCCGTTCGTGGGGTTACAGGGTTGGTAAAGTGCCAGGCTACAGTAACCACGCCACCCCGATCATACGTATCGGCAATTTGTTTTCGAAGCGACGCCTTCGTTCGTTCGATAGCCTCAGGCGACCGGCCTGACAAACCACTGAAGTCGATTCCAATGACGGCGGGATGCGATCCACTCACGGTTTTAACATCCGACCGGTTAGTTTCGCCACTCCAGCCATGACCGTATTCAGTTGCATGCTGGTGCCCAAACAAAATGTGTTTCCGGCTTAGCTTGTGCAGGTTATGATAAAGTGCTTTGGTTTCTTTGGTAGCCCTGGCGTCAATCAATTTAGGGCGTGGAGCCGCGTAGCTATGACTGGCAACGAATAGACTCAAAAGCAGCATTGCAGCGGCCGCCGACGTAGCAAACGCATGTATAGCCATAGACGTAGCGAAATAGACTTGATTAGTTACCCATCGCCTGTGCCGAAGAGCCTTTTTTAACTAATAGCCAGTCCAGCGCCATTACGTTTTTGTCTTTAACCTGGTCGTTACGGAATACAATGTACAGATCGCTCATGCCGGTGTTGCCGGTGATTGGTGCCGTAACCGTTTGCCAGACCAGCCCCCGGCGGCTTTCACCGGGCTGTGGAGCCATGGGTGTCACGGTAGCTGAACCAAGCAGTTTTCCCGTTGGCGAACCTTGGCGAACTTCGATGATTCCCCCACGCGATGGTAAGGCTGCTGCATTGAACGTTATCTCACCAATGCTGGTTAGGTCGAGGTTTTTAAAGGCGATGAAGGAGCCATCTTTGATATCGCCCACCCAACTCTGGTCGCTGCCATCCTGATGCTTGCGGTCTATGCCCGTGCCAGAATCATAGGATTCTGCCTGTACACGCGGGTTGCGCAGAATAATCTGGCTGCGTCCGGTCAACGGTCCGGTAACCGGGTTGCCCTTGTCGGTATAGCTGGCGGTTACTACGTAGCTGCCTGTTTCTTTGCCGCCCACGTGCTGCGTGAGCGCATAGGCCCCCTGCAAGGGCAGGCTTTTAGGCTTTTCGGCCGCCAGCGACAGAATGTAGCGTACCATCTCGCCTGTTTCCTGTTCGCTATGCTGCGGGTGTGCCGACATCATATTTTTACCCCAGTTGCCGTTTCCTCCCGTAATGACCTTCTTAGCCAGCATCGGCACAGCGCCTTCTCCGGCTTCTTTGTATCGTTTCGATACATCCATCCAGGCGGGCCCAATCGACTTGACGCTCATGGCGTGACAGGATTTGCAGTCGCTGGCGTTAAGCAGATTTCGGCCCTGTAAGTATTTGGCCGATACGTCATCGGCATTCTGGCTGTTTGAGGTTAGTAGGGCCAAGTCTTTGCCTTCGGCCAGGTAATCGACGGCGAAGCGGACCTTGCCGGGCAAAATGCCTTTGTTCAGCGTGCCGTCTTCCTTGTCGCGCACCGAGACGGTATAGGCCAGTGGCGTTTTATCGAAGTAGAAACTGCGGTTGCTTTTCAGAGCAATGTTGACCTGGGGCATCTCATTTCCAACCTTAAGAATAACATCCGTTGTGGCACTTTGCCCCTGCGCATCCGTGATCGTTACCTTCGGCCGGTAAACGCCGGGTTTCGTGTAGGTAAACGAAGGCTCAACGGCGTTGGATGTCTGCCCGTTGCCTGATTCCCAGCGGTACGTAATTTTATCGCCCCGGTCGTAATCGAACGATTCCTTCGCCGATAGCTTTGTGGTTAAAGGGATTGCACCCACGGTTTTGGACGCGGTTATTTTAGCAATTGGCCGCCGGTTGCCTTCCGTGTATTCGATTCGGAGTAACTGCGAATCAGGATTGCGGGTAAAGTAATTGGCGCCGTAGGCCAGGACATACATGGCCCCGTCCCGGCCGAATTTCATGTCGATGGGTTTTGAGATAAACGACGTCGGCATAAAAGGCTCTATCTGCTGCAGGTCGCCCGCGTCGTTAAACGTCAGGACCTTGATCCAGTTTCGCGCCCACTCGTAAATAAACATTTTGTTGTCGTAGTACGCCGGGAATTTAACGCTCGATGCCTTATAGTCGCTGGCGTAATAGAAGGGACCGGCCATGGCCGAACGCGACCCGGTGCCCAGCATCGGAAACTCCGTCGACTTGTCGTAGGGGTACCAGATCAGGGGTTTCTGGGCGGGTGGTAGGACTTTAGCTCCCGTATTGTTGGGTGATTCGTTGACGGGCCGGTTGGGGTCAAAAAATGGTCCGACTTTGTTGGTTGCAAAATCGAAGTCCGCATATGGTTTGTTATCGCCAACAAAGTAGGGCCAGCCATAATTTCCGGGCTTACGCGCCTGGTTCCATTCATCCTGACTTTTGGGACCGCGTTCATTGGCAACACCTCCGTCTGGTCCAACATCGCCCCAGTACAGGAAACCGCGCTTATCGACCCAGACACGGTACGGGTTCCTGGCACCCATGACGTAAATTTCTGGCTTACCCTGCGCACCATCTTTCGTGAACAGGTTACCATCTGGAATGGTGTAGGAACCGTCTGACTCTACGTGAATACGTAATATTTTTCCCCGCAGGTCATGCGTATTGCCCGATGACTTCTGCGAATCGAATGGGGCACGGCCCGGCCGTTCATCCAGGGGCGAAAAACCGTCTGATTCTTTGGAACTGGTATTATCGCCGGTTGACAGGTACAGGTTTCCGTCGGGGCCGAAATAAACGTTGCCGGCCGAGTGGCAGCACGTTTCGCGCTGTACGGGTACCTGCAAAACGATTTTCTCGGAACTAAGCTGTAGGCTGTCGCCCGTGAATACAAACCTGGACAGGTTCTGAACCGGTTTGGTGCCAACCGGCGAGTAATAGAGATAAACAAACTTGTTTTGATCGAATTTGGGATCAAGTTCCATACCGAGTAACCCGTCTTCGTAATTACCTGTAATATGGACCGGTAGTTTATTAATCGTTTTCGTTGCTTTGGCTACCGGATCATAGAGTTTTATGGCTCCTTTTCGCTCGACAAACATCACCCGCCCGTCACTCATGACTTCCATTTCAATCGGTTCGTCCATGAACGACTCCAGCACGTTAGCCGTGAAACGATTCTCCTCCGGCATGCGGGCTACATGCGCGTTTCGGTAGTCCAGTGCGGGGCCTTCCATCACCGATTTAATGCCATTGAGCAGTGATTTAGCCGTAGCCTCGTCATACGAACCCGTACGCGTTGCTACGTAAAAAATCCGGCCACCGTCATACTTACGGGCAAAGGAAACTGCTGGTTGACCCGAAGCGGGTTGTGCCCCATTTCCGCTCAGCATGTCCTGATACCAGGGCCACTGGTACTTGGTAAAACCAGCGGCATTAATTAGCCCCAAACCACCCCCCGCCTGCACAAATCGCTCTACATCAATCTGTTGACCCGTTTGCAACACATCCTGCGACGTATTCAGAAACACCACCGCCCGGTAGTTTTTCAGGGAATCTTCGGTCAGGTACGCAGCATTGGTCGTGGTATCGACACCCAGATCGGCCGTTTCGGCCAGTGTCATGAACGCTTTGGCTGATGCTGATGCCGACGGTTGATTATCGTCATTCTTTGAGAAAAGGAGAATCTTATCCTGTTTACGGCTATTCCAGCCAATTAACAGCAACAGCAGCAAGCCACAAAAAAATGAGAGCGGCAGCCTTCGAACCGACATGTTGAGTAGGTTCATACCAGTATATTTCATAAGATGAGTAAGTTATAATGGCTAAGCAGAACAGGTTTATTGACCCGTACCGGATGTCTGCATCAGGGGTGCTGAGTTGCTGATGAACGCAAGCAGCCGGCTGTCGGGCGACCACGACGGCGTGTTGATGGTACCCTGACCGCCATAGATATAGGCAATGACTCTGGGCGTAGTGCGGATCGGATTTCCGTTATCAATGGAGATCAGGCGAAGATACACCTGCTTATAAAAAGGGTGGTCGTCAGGAGGTACGTCCTTGTTAAACGATAGAATCACCATCTGCTTGCCATCCGGCGATACGTGCGGGAACCAGTTGTTGTATTCGTCATTGGTAATTTGTTGCTGATCGCTGCCGTCGGCTTTCATCCGCCAAACCTGCATGGTACCGCTACGGGATGAATTGAAGTAGATATACTGACCGTCCGGCGAGTATTCTGAGCCATCGTCCAGGCCCTTAGCCGTCGTTAGTTGTATCTCGGTTCCACCGTCGGCGCCGATTTTATAAATATCAAACTCACCGTTCCGCTGCCCGGTATAAATCAGCGATTTCCTGTCGGGCGACCAGCCATGCAGGTATGAATGGCCCGTGGGCGTAATGCGCTTGGGTTTGCCTCCTTTAACCGGCACGGTATAGACGATGGATTTGTTGCCTTCTTCCTTAACGTGGTGGCTCAGGCCCAGCATCTTTCCATCGAACGACAGGACATGGTCGTTGTTATTGTTGTTGGCGAAGTCGGTATTAATAACCGTTGGTGTCTTTTTCTTCAAATCGAAGCGGTACATCAGGCCTTTGCTGTTGTAGATCAGCGACCGGTTGTCGGGAGTCCAGTTGGGAGCCTGCAACGATTCGGGCGAGTAGTAAAGAATGGTGCGCTGCCCGGTTGCTACGTCCATTGTTTCCAGATTACTGCCGATGTATTCGCGGTAGGGCACAAAATTTTCGCGTGCTGGCACGCTGATGCGTACGTCACGGAAAACGCCCCGTTCGATGACGTCTTTATTATGTGAGCCAATGAACAACCCCACATAAACCTCGTCACCCAAGTCCAGGTCGGTTACCTGCTGGGTCACGAACGGCTCACCAAACTTAGCCACCGACATCGTGAATTTGCCACCCCGTCGTTCCAGTTGTATTACATCGGCATGGGTCAGCGTGGATCGGGCTTCTTCGGTGTTAGCCCCGGCGGTGCGCCTGAACTGGAGGGACGTAAGGCCATCGCCATGAACAGCCGCATTGATGTGCGGAGATTTACCATCCAGTGTACTACGGACCATCCAACCCACTTTTCGGTGAGGATCGACTCCCTGTCCAATCAACCCAGCCCGTGTATAGAGGATAAAATCTCCCTTCATGCGTTTCCACATAAACTGAAATTCGTCATGGTCGAACCAGATGTTATAGCCCGAACCCGATAGCTCATACTGATGGGTTTTAGGATCATACTGGGCTGAACCGGGCTTCAGTACGTCTCCTATATCGCCATGGCCGTCGAAGAGGCCGAGGGATTGTTTTTGGGCCAGTACGGAGCCATACCCGAAAAACAGTAAGCCAACACAACCTGCCAGCACAGTCAGTCTAAAATTCTTCATCATTTATAAGGGAGCGTTCAATCTAGGCCACAGCCGAATGACCGTGACTATAACGGTGTTAGCCGGACTACTGAATCCTAAGAACTAAATACAGTATATTATACTCAATGAATCCGAATAAGCGTATGTTGCTGACGCAGATAAAACTACGGCACGAACTCGTTCTCGGGCCGGGTGGGAGCACGCTCAATTTTCCCAACCAGGAACGTATAGGAACAGGCTCCAATAAAGCCTACGACCGCGATAAAAACCAACGCCGGTTTGAAATCCCCATCTCGTGCCAGATACCCAATAACAATGGGTACAACAATGGACGCCAGATTGCCCATAAAATTGAAGACACCACCCGTGAGGCCAATTAAATGCTTGGGAGATAGAATTGAAACGAAAACCCAGGAAATGAGCGCCATGCCCGCACCAAAAAACGCTAGTGAAAGAAAGAAAATAATTAGAGCGGTGTTGTTGGTGTAGTTGGCACCTACTATGCTAACCGACAGGAGCATTCCGATAATTATGGGTGTTTTGCGCGCCATACTAACCGACCGACCACTCTTCACCAGGTTGTCGGATACAAAACCGGACAGGAGTAAGCCTGCACAGGCCGCCAGAAATGGAATCATAGCCAGGTAGCCGGACTTGATAAAGTCCAGCCCACGGTACTTCACCAGGTAGGTGGGAAACCAGGTCAGGAAGAACCACATAACGGCATTAACAGCAAACTGTCCAATATAAACCCCCCAGAGTGTTCGGCCGGAGAGCACTTGTCTGAGGTTAGCCCACTGCCATACCGTTGCTTGATTGGCGCTACGTTCCTTTCCCTGTGGCAAGCCCCCACCCGATTCGATGTAGGCCAATTCGGCGTTATTGACACTGGCATGATCCAGGGGATCGCGGTAAAACAAATACCAGATCACCGACCA
>JAQBNX010000454.1 GCA_028288385.1 Spirosoma sp. | reverse complement strand
AACTCTTTTACGTTCTTTGTATAGGGTGTATGCAGGAGTACTGGCTTTGATAACGTCACCGTAATGGCCTGCCCCCGTCGACCGGAATAATGCTGCCCGTGGTGAAGGTCAGCGTAGTAGCTAAGGCCAGTACTGCGTTGGCAACATCGTCACTTGTAGCTAGGCGCCCCTGGGGAGTGGCGTCTACCTG
The DNA here is from genome assembly GCA_028288385.1 of Spirosoma sp. Taxonomy (GTDB): domain Bacteria; phylum Bacteroidota; class Bacteroidia; order Cytophagales; family Spirosomataceae; genus Spirosoma. The sequence goes on along the minus strand of JAQBNX010000454.1, from coordinate 9,882 downwards.
CGCCTGTAAATACGAGGGGTCGACGCGACTGGCGTACTCACCCATGACCCAGCCCGGCGACACCGAAACGACCCGAATCTGCGGAGCCAGGGCCCGTGCCAATGACCGGGTAAGGCTGTCGATAGCGGCTTTAGAGGCACAGTAAGCGACGTTGCTGCCAATACCCGTTTGCCCCGCCACCGACGAGATATTCACCACTAACCCGTTACCACTCGCTAGCAACAAGGCTTTACAGGCCCGAATCATGGCAAAGCTTCCGCGCCAGTTGGTCTGAAAAATCCGGTCGATCCATTCGTCTGTAAGGCCGTCCAGATCATCGTGCGGTACGGGGGTGGTGAGGCCTGCGTTATTTACCAGTATGTCTAACCGCCCGTAGCGTTGGGACACAAAGTCGGCCAGCCTACCCAGTGATTCGCTATCCGTTACCGACGCCTGCACCACCGCGTGGCCGTTGCCGGAAAGTGTTTCCAGCAACGCATTGGCTTTGGCCGAATCGCTGTTGTACGTAATAACCACGGTTGCTCCGGCCTGAGCCAGCGTCAGACTGATGGCCGAGCCGATGCCGCCTGCCCCACCCGTAACCAGAGCGACTTTGCCGGTCAGCACGTTAGGCAATGGCTGGCTGGACATTCTCTTTCGGCTGTGCCAGCTCAGGCTGGCCGTATCGTTCTACCCGTAGATCGGCCTGGGCTTTATGGCCCCAGAAGTTCTCGATGGCGCACAGCCGCGAGCAGTATTCACCGATCATGGCACTGGCTTCGGGGGTTCTGATCTCCTGATACGTACACGTTTTCAGGAACTTACCCACCCATAGTCCGCCGGTGTAACGGGCCGCTTCTTTGGTGGGCAGTGTATGGTTGGTGCCAATCACCTTATCGCCATACGCCACGTTGGTTTTCTCGCCCAGAAACAGGCCGCCGTAGTTGGTCATCCGGTCCAGGAACAGGCGGGGGTTGTCGGTCATGACCTGTACATGTTCAGAGGCAATGCGATCTGCTTCGGCAATCAGTTCATCGACGGTATCGACCAGAATAACCTGCCCGTAATCGCGCCAGGCTACACTCGCTACGTCGGCAGTCGGCAGCGTTTGAAGCTGACGGTCAATTTCAGCCTGAATCCCATAGGCAATGGTCGGACTACTGGTGAGCAGAATAGCCGGTGAGGTAGGGCCGTGTTCCGCCTGTCCCAGCAAATCGGTCGCGCAGGTTCTGACATCGCAGGTATCATCGGCGATGACCAGGGTTTCGGTGGGTCCGGCAAACAGGTCGATGCCTACCTTGCCGTAAAGCTGTCGTTTGGCTTCGGCTACGTAAGCATTGCCCGGCCCAACCAGCATATCGACCGATTCAACTGTTTCGGTCCCGAGGGCCATCATGGCTACCGCCTGCACACCGCCCAAGAGGTAAATCTCGTCGGCACCGGCCATATGCATGGCTGCTACCGTTGCCGCCGGAATCTCGCCTTTGATCGGTGGTGTGCAGGCGATGACCCGCTTAACACCCGCTACTTTAGCCGTCAGCACACTCATATGGGCGGAAGCCACCATCGGGTAGCGACCACCGGGCACGTAACAACCCACACTGTTAACCGGAATGTTCTTATGCCCCAGGAATACGCCCGGCAACGTTTCCACTTCTACATCCCGGATGGCTTCCCGCTGAATTTGGGCAAAGTTGCGTATTTGGGTTTGGGCAAAGGCGATGTCGTCGATCACCTGCTGGGGCAGGGTAGCGATAATGTTATCAATCTGTTGCGGCGACAACCGGAAACTTTCCGGCGACCACTTATCAAGGCGGGCTGAAAGTTCGCGCACGGCGGCATCTCCCCGACTGGCTACGTCGGCCAGCATCTGCTCAACGGTAGCGCGTACCTGTGCATCGGCTTCACCCGATTCGGCATACGTAATGCCTTTTTTGATTAGTTGTATCATAACAAGCTGCCCGGGCCGCCGGTGCACTTCATCGGTTTACAGTTTTTTCGCAATCCAGTCGTACATATTGAACGTCTTGGTGAAGTCGTCGATCTGGCAGTGAGCCGAACCGCTTTCTTCTTTCGGCACAACCTCCAGCACGTGTTCGCAGGTCAGGGCCGCATCCAGCTTGTATGCGTTTTCGACAAAGTTCTGGCGGTCGTCTTCACCATGCAGGATGTAGGTCGGCATCGCAATCTTTTCCGCTACGCCGTCAAGTGCGAACTGTTTCAGCCGTTCGCGGGCGTCGGCCATGTTATCGGCTCCCACGATGTGCTGCACAATCTCAGCCAAGGGGTGATTGTCGGGCCGGTTTTTCCAGATGTCGTAGTACGACCATACGGCACCGAACACCATACAAACTTTAAAACGTGGCTCAAAGGCGGCACAGCGAGCCGCCATATAGCCACCCATCGACACGGCACCAATGCCGATGCGGCTGGTATCTACATGGTCTTTCAGATTCTCAATAGCCCAGTCGAGCACGGCCGTACCGGCCACATTGAAATCGTAACGGGTTAATATATTATTGACGCGTAGCGAATAGCCTTGTCCGGGTCCATCCATCGCCAGTAGGGCAATACCCCGTTCGTTGAGGTGCTGCGAAATGCCAAAGTAAAGTTCTTCGGCCAGGCTGTCTAACCCGCCGAACATAATCATCAGCGGGGGGTTTTGAACGCCGGCCGGAGCAAACAGATAGCCGGGTAAAAATGACAGGGACGCCTGCCCGGCTTCAAACGGTATCTCCACTTGCAGCGGCTTATTGTCGAAATGCTCAATCGCTTTTAAAAATGCCTCACGCGACTTTAGGTACGTCGGCATTTTGCGCGGATCATGGGGTTTCAAAAAGAACTCAGCCGTGCGGAGGTAATTGAACGCCCGCAGCATCGACCGCCGGGCCGTGGCGAAGTTGCCGTTTTGCAGGGCCGTTTCGCCAATACCGAAAACCTTATTGCCCATGTTAACCCAGGCGTGGTGAAAACTCTCGTTATCGCCGGGTGTGATCTGACCCGCGACTTCCAGACATTCGGCGAATTCGCCCCCACCGTAATGAGCCTGCGTCAAGGCGCGGTTAACCTGGTATGAGGGCATATACTGCCCCGGAAAATAATGCCACATGGATTGGTTATAGTAATGTGAGTGATTGGGTGAGTCGGTAATTATCCATTCGCCAATTACCTTTTCCGAAATCTTTACATGTCAACTGGTTTCACAACGCCGTCGGTCAGGCCGAGCTTTTTGCCTTTGCCCATTTCGGCAAACGGATTGGCTGTGCCCCAGGCATCGTTCGGGTTGTCTTTCAGGTAATGAAGATCAGGGCCGTGGTCGGGAGCGAAAATCAGTCGGGCACCTGCGTAGAACTCAAAGATGATGCCGCTGCCGGGGTCAATAATGTAAATAAAGAAACCCTCATCGGCTTTGTGGCGGGTGGGCGCGCCCATAACACTCTTGAACCCTTTTTCGGTGAAGTAATCCAGGGCCAGCAAGACTTCCTCCCGGCTGTCGAAATTAAAGGCAAGGTGGTTAAATGTGCCTTCGCCCGGCTCGATGTTAGGGTCGGTAAATACCGCAATATCGTGCGAGAGGTTTCCGATGGTCCACAGGCCGCCAATGGGGGGAATATCGTCACTCATGCGTACCTCATCCGGATTTTTCAGGCCCATGCCCTGCCAGAATGCTTTCTCTTTCTGATACTGGAATTTGGCCACCATGTAGGTAACGTGGTCGAATCGGCGCGGGTTAACCCCCATGCGCCGGTTGCTGGCGTAACGGTCGGCATAGATACTCCCGCGTTCACCGGTTTCACGCAGCCACACCACGTCCCAGAACACTTCATGCGTGTGCCCATCGGGTGATTGAAACCGGTACGCCTTTCCATGACCTAAGTCACCGTCGACCCAGCCGCGCCCCGCCCCGGTTTGTTCCAGATAAGCCACGCATTCGTCCAGCGCTTCGGGACTATCGGCCCGCCAGCCAAGATGCCCCATACCGGCTGTTTCTCGATAGGTAATCTTGAGCGTATGGTGGAAATAATCGCCCCATGCCCTGAAATACACCGAGTTGTCATCACGACCGGTTTCATCTAAACCAACAATGTCGCGGAGAAAGTGAACGGATTTTTCCACGTCGGGCGAATAAAGCTCGAGGTGGGCAAGTTGCGAAAGGTAATGTGGGTTCTTAGCCATGGACTTGTAAGGTTTACTAACTCTTTGACTGACTGGTTGTTGACTGATCAAATGACTAACACCTCCAAAACTTTAGACAAATACAGTCCACATTTACCCCTTGGGGTAAAACACCGATTACTGACGTATCGTGGGCCGGGGATTCGGTTGACTGTTGCCTTTTCAGCGGTTAGACCTGGAAAAACGAGTGCCAGATGTCCTCGTTTTCAGGGTGTATTAAGGTTTAGCTTTGGTTAGATAACCGTTTAGTTTGAGCCAATCGCCGAAGCGGTCGACCCACGTATCAGTTGGCAGGTTCTGCTTTCGCATCCCGAAACCATGTCCGCCCTTAAGGTACATGTGCAGTTCGGCCGATTTGCCAGCTGCCAGCCAATCGTTATACAGTTTTGTACTGTGGGGAGCCAGACCTAACTGGTCGTCGCTGGCAGCACAGACGAACAGCGGAGGGGCGTCGGTTGGGACTACCTGTTTTTCTATCGCTCCCTGGCCGAGGTACGGATAAATCGGGGCGAGAAAGTCAGGTCTGTTAGCGGGCGAGTACGCAAAACCCACACCCATCGTAACGGTGCCGCCCGCTGAGAAACCCATCAGACCGATTCGGTTGGATTGGATGCCTAACTCACTGGCGTGTTTCCGCACATACTCAATGGCCCGTCGGCCATCGGCAATGGCTAAGGGAACAACCGGGGTGTTTTCGGCATCCAGCTTTTTAAAATCGGCCATTTTGGTCATCAGTTCGGCAACGGGATCATTGGTCAGGCTGCGCACCACCCGGTATTTGAGCACGAAAGCTGCCACGCCTTTTGCGGCCAGCCACTTTGCTACGTCGATGCCTTCAGAATCAATCGAAAGCGTATGAAAGGCCCCACCCGGTGCAATGACTATCGCTGTACCCGTGGCCAGATCAGCACTGGGCATATAGGCCGTTAACGTGGGGGTAGCTACGTTATAAATGACTCTTGTGTTAAACTGATTAGTGCTGCTCTCGGCCTCCTCCCACGTCCAGCTTTCAGAGCCCGGGGCTTTGCCATCATACAGGCGAATGACCTGCTGGGCCTGAGCAATAGGGCCGATGAGCACGCTCAGCATGAGCAAAAAACGACGTAACGGCATAGCTTTGGGCATTTTGGGCTATTTGGATAAGATACGGACTGGACCCAGCAAACCAGATGGTAACAGGGGCGAATCGGCCCGGTAGAAAGGCATGGTGGTGTAGGTGACTTTGTTGGTAACACCTGGTTGTGCGTCACCAATCAGCCGGTTCACCCACAGATTAGTGACCTTGATTTGCAGCGTGTTGGCACCGGGCTTCAGGGCTTCCGTAACATCCACCTGAAAAGGTTTCTTCCAGGCGATGCCCATGTTTTTGCCATTGACAATGACTTCAGCCATGTTCTTGACATCCCCTAAATCCAGGACATACCGCCCATTTTTAGCGACTGTAGGCACATTAAACGTATTGTCATAGGTGGCAGTGCCCGAAAAGTACTTGATGCCTGCGTCGGGGTTGTCCGTCCACGAGGCCAGTTGACCGAATTGAGCCTGTCCCGGAGCACCCCTATCTTCCTGGAATGACACCTTCCAGGCTCCATCCACACGGGCGACGGTAGACTCCGTAACGGCTGGTTTGGTATAGGAAGCCACTGTTAATTTCTGGCGAAAGACGATGAAATAGGCATCCCAGGACTCAAACTTGAGGGGTATATTAGTACGGCCATCTTTGATCTGGTACGATACCGTCTCGGTTTTGCCCGTTTGGGGATTCCACAGTTCGGGCATCTTGTCTGTAACGCGGAAGCTGATGGTAGCTTGGTTCGGTTCATCACTGCGGTTGTCGAGCCAGTACAGGTCAGTGTCAGGGGTCTGGCGATGTACGTACAGGATTTTTGATTTAGCACCCGATACGTCCACGTCTTTCTGCACCCCCATCTCGCTCAATACGGCATCTACTGGTTTGGTCGATACGTTCGGGTTGCTCCAGATTTGCGTTGCCAGGGCGGTGAAATCAGTTGGATTATCACTTAGGCTGGGCGAGCGTTCGGGCTTGGCACCCACTACCTTCATACCTGCTTTGACCAAGTCGCCCAGTTTTTTCAGGACCGGCAAGGTCATGGTGTTGGCCGTGGCATCCAGCACCAATACCCGGTATTGCTGACCGCTCGGCGTAACGATCCTGCCGCCTTCGACGCGAAGAGCCTCTTTCAGCACTGTCGAATTGGCAAAGTCAAATTCGTAGCCAGCCGGGATGGCGGGCAGTTTCTCTGCAAATGCCTGCGTAATGTTGTTGTTCTCGCCATAGTAATACAGAACGTCTACCACCGGCTTGCCCTGCTGGAGCAGATAACAGCTACGGCCCAGATAGTCCATCCAAGCCTTTGCCGGTTCGGCCCAGGTCTCCTGCCGGGTGAAGTACTGCCCGAAAGGCCCCAGCGAAAAGCCAGGCTTTTTGTCATCCAGTGGCTGGTGAACAGAGGTGTGGATAACAAAGCGATTCAGGCCCGACGCCATTTCGAGGTCGGCAGTGCGTTTGAGTTTTTCGGGATGCCAGCTAAACGCGTTTTGAATAGAAGTCATGGACTCGGCGGCAACGAGGTTCTGCCCATAGATATGCGCCACCGAAGCCGCTTCCCGAATGTCGGCTTCGCTGCGTACTTCTTCATTGCTGCCACCAGCCAGACTGCCCGGCGTCCACATAGCCGACATGGGAATATCGGCCCGGCGTTTCACATCCATGCCGTCGGCAAGGTAAATTCGGCCGTTCTCGTGCGATTCGGTATAACGTTTCATACCCCGTGTATGCAGAGCCTCGCCAATCACTTCATAGTGGTTTTCAACGATTAATTCGCCGATGGTCTTGCGGAAATCCCACAGAAACTTCTCACTCGCTTCGGCACTACGTACTATCCGACCCGTCAGCACTGGCAGCCAGGGCGTAATGGCGTAGCCGCGCCGTTTCTGAAACTCGTCGGGCATGGTTTTAGTCCAGGTCATGTGGCCTGCTTCGTAGGAGTCCAGCACCATATATTCCAGCCCTTTTGGACCCAGTTTGTTGCCCGTAGCATCTTTGTACATGTCCAGGTACGTATCGATGTATTTCCGAACGGCCACCTTGTCGAGCTTATCCACTTCCAGGCCCGTCGCTTCGGGCGAAGCAGGGTGATTTTTGCGTCCCGTGATCGAATAACCCAGTCGCATAACTACCCAGTCCCGAGTGGATGCTGTACCCGCCGGAGCCGTCCAGTTCAGCGTACCGTCTTGGCTCATTTTCGACGTTAGGTCCACCACATCATCGGTCGGGATGGCATCGGCATCAGCTTTCACCAGCGAGTGAGTGCTTTCTTTCCAGGGACTGAAACCGGCTTTCTGCTCGAACAGATCCACGCGGTCGGTGTTATGCAGGACCAGTTCGGCGATGGGTACACCCTGCGGTTTGCCGGGTGCGGCACTGCCACCCATCATGGCAGCTAGTCCATTGGGTTCAGGCTTCTCGGTTTTAAATGTAAACCGGAAGTATTTGGCCGTAGTGGGCGGGATGGCCATGGTGCTTTGGGGCACCGTGCTGCCCCGAATGATGACAACATCCCGGAAGGTCTTCCCGTCGTCGCTCACTTTCAGCATCCGGTTGTCGGGTGCCCCTCTGAATTCGGCTAACTGACCAGCCGGGGCTGCACCTACTATGGTAAATGCCTTTATTGTCTGTGGTGTATCGAACTCATATTGAACCCACCCATCCTGCCCTACTTCCATCGGCGGCAGGACTTTGGCAGTAGCCAGGTCGCCATCGGTTAGCTCAGCCAGGTTGAACGTACCGCCACTCGATGTTATTTTTGGGTTCAGCGCCGTAACTGCTTTCTCGGCAGCCGGCAGGCGATAGGCTATGACGGCGGCATCGGCGTAGTAGCCCGTCACATCGCCGGTTGGGCTGCTCAGCGCGTCCGGAGCCACAGGAACATTTTGAAATTTGCCCACTGTGTTTGGCGGTTGGGGCAACTTGCCCGAAAAAGCCTGTCCACCCTTCACGCGCGTTTCGGTCCAGACGTATTTCTTCATGGCATCGGGCGGTTGTACCCACGGACCACCCGTCACGCTCCAACCGGGCGACCCGGCAATGGCCATTTCGAGCTGGAGTTTTTGGGCCAGCTCGGTCGTATGCCGGAACGCGTCTTTCCATTCCGGTGTCATAAACACCAGTTTTTTGGGCGTTACGTTTGGCGTGAACAGGCTCGCATCAAAGTTCTGAAAGCCCCCAATCCCTACCCGCTTCATCCATTCAAGGTCTTTGGTGATGCCTTCTTTGGTCACGTTACCATTCATCCAGTGCCACCACACGCGCGGTTTGGCCGACTGCGGGATCGTTACGAAGCCCGTTTTGAGTCCATCAGGCGCTGGCTGACAAAAAACAGATACTGATAGACCAAAGCAAAGAAGGAATGGGGGTGCATATTTCATGATACTAGCTCTAAATGATAGAAGATAAGGGGTTTAGGCTACTTTACCTGCATTGTTTTTTGCAGCCTGATATCCATAGATGACCCACCTATGAGAATCGCAACCGGCCCTTCTTCTACTTCCCAGCGGTTTGTTTTTTCATTCCACCAGGCCAACGATTCCGCTTTTAGTAGCAACGAAACGACTTTCGATTCACCCGGTTTCAGCGAGATCCGGCTGAAACCTTTCAATTCTTTGATGGGGCGGACGACTTTGGATTGAGGATACTGCACGTAGAGCTGAACTACTTCGTCGCCCTCCCGGCTTCCCGTATTTTTTACGGCAATCTGAATCGTTGCCGTACCATTTTTGGCCAGGGTTTCGCCACTCAGTTTAAGATCCGAGTAATCAAATTTGGTATAGCTGAGACCGTAGCCAAATGGATACAGGGGCTCTTCTTTGCTGTATAGATACGTGCGTCCCTTCCGGATATCATACTCAGAAAGGGGTGGCAGTTGATCCAGTGATTTAGGCCAGGTTTGGGTTAATCGTCCACCGGGATTGTAATCGCCAAAAATAACGTCGGCGATGGCCGCTCCCTGGTCCTGGGCCGTATGCGTGATGTGAAGAACAGCCGGCACATGCGCCTGGGTCCAGTTGATTGAGTAAGGAAAGCTGGAGACAAGGACGACAAGGGTATTCGGATTGGCGGCATACACTTCCTTTACCAGGTCTTCGGTCGGAATATCCAGCGATTGGCGGTCACGCCCTTCCCTTCCCTCTCCGTTCTCGGGACAAGGCTTGGTAGAGCCATCGCGATTAAAGGCCTCGCCAATGTTCGTAGTGCCACACATGGGGTCGTTGCCAATAACAACAATAGCCATGTCGGATGTCCGGGCCGCGTTTACGGCTGCCTGCCCCTCATTATCGGCCGCGTAGTTGACCGTTACCGAAGCACCAAGCTTGTCTTTGATGCCCTGCAGCACACTAATCGCATAAGGCGTTGGGCCTCCGTAGAAATCCGTTGACACCTGGCCAGCCCGTGGACCAATGACGGCGATTGATTTAACCGCCGTTTTAGTACGTGGCAAAAAATCGCGTTCATTTTTCAATAACACGACCGATTCGCGGGCAACCTGGCGGGCTACCGCTTTGTGTTTTTCTGACTCCCAGGGTTCGGCCTCGTCCGATTGCCCGATTTTGGCGTAGGGCAATTGCCCTGACGGATCTAATACGCCCAGTTTGATAAGGGTTTTTATCTTACCCCGTAGGGCTGTATTGAGGTCGTTCTCCGTCAGT
>JAQBNX010000724.1 GCA_028288385.1 Spirosoma sp. | reverse complement strand
TGTTAAACAAAACGTTTAACAAAACTCAAATGGCTGAAGAGGACGGTTTAACAGAACTCGAGTTAAGTCAAACAGTTGACCAAGAGGCCCCAAAAACCAAGGGTAAAGGGGGCAGAACTCGCCGAGCACCGGATGTGGGCTTGTGGGCTGTCAGAGGGGTTGATCTAGAAACCCGTGCTATTATTGAGAAGGGAGCTAATAGAGCCGGTAAAACGATGGGCCAGTACATCAATGAAGATGTTCGTAGCCTGGTACAAGGGCAGCTTACCCAAAGTCAATCACCAGCTGCCCCAGTCGATATTCAGAATCAGATTGACCATCTGACTAAAATGGTTGAGGGCATTGCTACCCGCTTACCTGAACAGGGTAAGAAATCATTTTGGCAACGCTTACTTGGATAGCACTCATACAGATGAGCAAGAAGAGCTGAAGTTCCTATCTTGTTTTTACCCTTTATACTGTAATCACAGCGGCCCGCGCCTTTGCACCTTTCATCAAAAAGAGTGTCAGCTACTTAATGAATAAAGAAAAAGCCCAAACACGAAGTCTGGGCTTTTGAGAAGACTAGTCCCACTAGTATTCTTTATTGCACTAGACTAGCCTTACTAGTCCTCGTGAAGCACTGGCTTTTCCTGAGTGGTATTAGCCGTTAGCCTATCAAGCCACGCATTTTTAAATAAATTAAACTGTCAGTTAAAGTTTCTTGATAATTTGTAAAGGCTCGAGTCATATATGCTCACCTTGTAGCAACGCCCTACAGGCATAAAGTATCGGTTGAAATGGGAAAAATACAATTCTGGGAGGTACGTTTTATTAACTAATCGACCTATTACAACGGGCAAAATAAGCGTTGGCCAAACACTGGCGTGTGTAGATAAGCAAGATGTGTTTTTGTTCCACAAAAACCTCCCAGACGTCCCAGACGTGCCAGCTACTGGAGTTAATCAGTCTCCGGAGTCGGCTGATACAAGGGAAAATTTGAAACTGCAATCCTATTTTTATCCTCTTTCACCCTGATCACAGCGGCCCACGCCTTTGCACCTTTCATCAAAACAAATGCTGTATCGATGGGCAGAATCTATTTTGATGAAAGGTGCAAAGGCGTGGGCCTCATAGTTATTTAATGAAGCGTGTCTTATCAACTTGGGGAACGTACTTCACTAGTCGCAGCTGTATATCTGCATCATGAGCATATCGATTGTCCCCTTTAAACTCTCCGTCTTTACGTACCTGAAGTATATAAATGAAACTCGTACGAGGATTCTCGTTTAGAAGTGAAGTCAACTCATCTGGACTTATTCCTATCTGTTGAATACTGTCCAAAACAACTATGTCATATTGGGTACGTTGTAACATCGCTTTTATACTGACCAAAGTGCTATGGTCACTGAAAAGAAGATGGTCAGTCTTAAATGAGCGACACTTTTCTTGAAGTGATTGGCTATATCCTTCTTCGGCAGATATGTAAATCCCCTTTCCGTTGGCAGTTGCTAAATCGTAGGCTAATTCCATTGCAAAGGTACTTTTCCCGTGTCCTGGTAGACCATACAATGCCATTGCAAATCCCCGCGCTGGCCGGCCAAACAAGCTGACGTAGTAATCATTCAACGTCAAAAGGTCGAAAGTCATCCCTTGTAGCTCCGTGGCCGTCATTACGCTCGGTGTATCCGTTGTTACCCTCGCTGACGGCTCCGTATGAACCTCGTTGGATGATTCACCAACCTCCTCCTTAATCGTGGCAGGAATGGCCAGTAATTCAACACTATGAACAGCGAGCTCTGACTCGATTGAACTTATCTCATTATCGATCCGGTCACTCTCTGCTTTGAGCTGCGTGAGCTTATCAAGTTTGCTTTTGATATGTTTTGCTTTGGTGCTTTCGTGAGTTATAAGAGCCAAAAAGGTAGCTAAACCTAAACCAACTATCACAGCAATTAGCTTTCCCTGATCCGACTTGTCCTTATCTCGTGTATTATTTGAAATGAGGTACCCTATTAGAACAGTCCCTACTATAACACCCGCAGCCAAAGCGGCTGTAGTCAGGTTTGCCAGTAGCTCAGGATTCTTCTTTAGGACAGTTGCTTCTTGTTGGAGGATTGCTTGCTTGTGACTTCGTAAACCATCAAGTCTTCCCTCTAAGCTATTAATAATGGCAATTTTGTCTGCATAAGCAGGGTTAGGCCATACCTTGGGAGCTTGCTGCCCTAGCTTCTGTTTAATTTCTGGCTTCTTTTTCTTTACTGAACCCGGTTGCAAAAACTCAGGGGGATTCAATCCATGTCTCCGTCGGAATGCTTCTTGGTTGCAACTGTTTCCACAGTATATTTTGCGTTTGTCGGTAGTTTCAAATTTAGAGCTACAAACGACGCATTCTTTGATGCTCAGGTTTGCCATTTCAATTACTGATTATGTACCGTAATCGACTTCGGTTAGTAACCGAAGTCGATTACGGTACGGTTATCTCGGTTACAGGCGGAAAATATAGGTTAAAAATTTAGGAAGTAAAATTTAGGCGTTGCATATTGCTGCCGCAAAGGCGTAAGCCAATTGCCCCGATCTTGATAGCTCTAAGCCAGATTGGGGCTTTTTTTATGAGAAAATGGCGTGGTTTTACTAGGCATTATTAAGAACTGAAGAAGAATAGGGGTATAACTATTTGATAATCAGTGCTGTCCACTTTACACATTAGAAACTAAAACTTTACGGGTTGGATAGTATTACTTTATTTTTTTGTATGATAAACGTAAAGTTAAAATTTGCTTTTTTGACACCTAAACTTTATGTTTGTAGGGTGTATTTATAAAGCCGAGTTTTATGGATAAGGGTAGTAAATATAAAAAGCTGAAAGAGTTTGAGGCGTTTGAAGAAAACCCATTTATAGAGAAAGCGGTCGATGATATCAAAATTATTAAACGCACTCAGGTTATCAGGCCACAGAGCAAAGATGAAATTCAGATGATCACTTCAACAGAAGGAGAGGTAACGGGATATACCGCTTTTATGAGATTTGTTGAAGTTGATGAAGAAAGATTTGCCAAGGTCTATTTATCACAGTTCTCCTCCTTCTGGGATCTATCGAAGCCTGCTATTAGAGTATTTGGCTATATCCTGACTGTTTTAAAACCCAGACAAGACAGTTTCATGTTCGATATGGCAGATTGTCTTACTCACACAAAGTATAGTACAGAGAAGAGCGTTTTTGAAGGATTATCATCACTTATAGAGTGCGGTATAGTCGCAAGGGGTAACCGACACTATAGATACTTCATTAATCCCTTAGTGGTGTTTAACGGTGACAGAGTAACGTTTGCTAAAACTTACGTCAAGAAGCGAAAGGAGAAAAACAATTCTCTACCAGAGAACCAATTGAATCTGTTTATCCAACCTAACAGTTTCACTAGTGAGCCAGAAAAAGTATAAGATCATCGCTAAAGTTGGCAATGATAAGTTTGTCAAGTACAACGTAAATAACCTTGTGCTCTTCACAAACTTTCTAGACCGGCAATTTCCTGATTGGAGGTACTTCAATGTATACGCTTACACAAAGGATGACAGCGGAAAACAGATTGATAACTATACTAGGAACAAGCGCCCTAGCACTCGACACACATCCTTATAGGCCCACGCCTTTGCACCTTCCATCAAAATAAAATGCAAAAATCCCAGTAGTGACATCGTATGTCACCACCCTGTTCAGGCTTTTCTTTTGTCCCTTTTCACCTTTTTTGGTCTAGTGATTTTTATGACTTTTCTAAGGGGTGTTGTATAAGGTATCTTATGTTAAGAGATTATTCTTAGATAAGAAGGCCCCCAGGAGCACTATAAAGGAGCTAAATTGAAGGTTGGAAAGGGAAGAGAAAAGACCTGTGTTATGTAAAGGGAATATCTATAGATTGGCCCCACCAATTGCGAGGAAAGTCTTCGCTAAAAACGCTTCCGAGTTATCATAAACGCACTTATATAATAGCTATACTGGTACTCTGTGCTGCTTCAATTTCGATTATGACTCTAATTAAACGGTTGGTGCTATTCTTGTTTGTAGGGGGAATACCCATTTGTGGTTGGTGCCAGCCCAAAGCGTCTGTCAGTAGTCGATTAAAAGTTGATCGTGTTACAGCCCTGCTCAACAGCTCACGCTGGCAGGGAAAAGCATTTGGTGTCCGAGAGAGCAGGCAAGACAACAATCAGAAGTACAAAGCGTCAAGCTGGTTTGATGCCGGTTTTTTGACTTACCTACCTCGCGCCACTTACTCCTCTCAAAAGGTAATTACTGATAGCCTCACTCAATTAGTGGTAAGCCAATGGCTTCATATTAGTCATATACCCACGACGGCAGGCAGATTCAACTTATCTGATTCCACCACTCGTCAAAATTTACAGATTGAAGTCCGATATGAAGTAAGGGGAGGTGAAGATGCTATCAGTGATAACTACTACTTATCTCAAGCTGCTAATAACTGGATTCAAATCATAAAGTATGATCTAAAAAACGATATAATAACAGGGGCTTTTAACTTGACACTAACTAACCAAACAGGTAAAGTAGCTTATTTCAAAAATGGTCTGTTCAAAATTAGAATGATCTATGAGCTTATATACTAACCATTGATTTACCCATAATTATAACAAGTCAGAGTCACTGACCACACGCAGACAAATAAGAATATACTATGTTATACTGCCCATAGAAATAGAACTCATTTCACTAATTCGTCCCTTAACATAAGTTGAGTTATAGAACGAGCCTATAAAAAATGCAAGTGGTGACATACGATGTCACCACTTGCATTTTGCACTTATTAAAGTGCGGTTGCATAACTACGGTTATGTTGTGTGAGTAAAGATAGAAGTTAATTAAAAGACAGTTCTGACAGATATAAGAAATTTAACACTATCAGTTGATCTTATCAATAGCAACATGCTCGACCATAATAGGGGAAAAGTATTTTCTTAACCGGCCATCTTCACCAGTTGAGTCCCTAAAATTGATAGGCGAAAAACGACCATCAAAATCAATGGTTTTACCTGCTGCTTTGTAGGCTTCTGGTAAACTGCAAAACACTGCTACTCTCCCCAAAGGGGCAGGATTACTGTCTATGTTCAGATAGTAGCGATCTATTTCTTTGGCGAAGTTGATTGGTACTCCTTTCATATTGAATAATTTTCTCGAAACGACTTGTCCACAGGCATAGTCAGTTCGATCAGGTTCAGGACCATCATGTCGTTGACAGCTAAATGCCCACATTAACACGATAAACAGGACTAGTTTAACCATGACATCAATCTTTAGCCTTCAACGCACATACATGTGCTGTGTTGTATAAGTGATGTTATGTTGATATACCCACAATGATGAGACTATTTATGGCCGGTTTGCGCAGGTTCATTCGAATCATGGTGACGCTAATTCTTATCACTATGGCCTGTATACTTGGGTCTATTGTATTCTTGTCCGATCCTAACGATAAGAGTATTGGTCCTTATAAGGATTTTATAGTTGACGATGTTTCAAAGCCTCAAACATTTATAATTCCAGCACGGATTATTCCCCCCGTGGTTATCCGGTATCGAATAGAAGGGGTGGTTGATGATAGCGCCAGTGTATCTTTCCGAACGAGTACTTACTCTTATGCTCATGTTAAGTTTAGGGGCGTTGTGGCTGACAGCGCGGTTCGCGACTACTACGAGATGAGCGATCTGCAAATTAATTATGAGCCAAAAGGAGTTAAAAAAGGCCACTTAGTTATTAAGGCAGCTCTTAATTGGTAAGGCTAATGATTCCCTTTATGTTGTATAATCAGGGTTATATTAGGCTAATTCATAAGTTAAACATAACTCGAATTCTGTTAAACACTTCTTAAATCGTTAACTTTCTGTACTTTAGCTGTTAAACAAAACGTTTAACAAAACTCAAATGGCTGAAGAGGACGGTTTAACAGAACTCGAGTTAAGTCAAACAGTTGACCAAGAGGCCCCAAAAACCAAGGGTAAAGGGGGCAGAACTCGCCGAGC
>JAQBNX010000163.1 GCA_028288385.1 Spirosoma sp. | reverse complement strand
TATGACCCTCAACCGGTCGGCAGCGGGCCGGTCGCCCAGGTTGCTGGCGGCTACGTTTTCCAGAGCCTGCCTAAAAGCATCATCGTCCACCTCAACTGCATCGACGAGTGCCAGTGGATTCCGTTGCGCAGCCATGAGCGCCAGTAACCCCGTACCCGTACCAATATCGAGAATGCGGGCCGGATAGCCATTTGCTACGTCCGCATACGCGCCCAGTATGCAGGCGTCGGTACAGACTTTCATGGTGGCACGGTCCTGCCTAATGGCAAATTGTTTAAAGCGAAACATTATTTCCGGCCGAAGTCAGCGGGGTTTTCGCCCCAGACCGTTGTTTCCCATTTCAGCACCGGGTTAGTGAATGTATGCGTTTGTAGCCAATTTTCCGCCCGGTCAATCAACTCGAACAGTTCGGCGTTGCGGGCTGTTTCCTCCAGTTTGGTGTTGGCTTTCTTCTTTTTTACCCAACTGATGGCTGTTCGCGAATCGGAGTAGACGGGAATTAGGCTCTTTTTTTGGTGGAGTAGGGCCAGGGCATGAACAATTGCCAAAAACTCGCCGATGTTGTTGGTACCATCGCTATATGGGCCTTTCAGGAATAACTTCTGTTTCGTGGCTAAATAGATACCCTGGTATTCCATATCACCGGTAGCGGTGTTCCAGGCCGCGTCGACAACCAGGCTATCCAGAATAGGGTTACCCACCAGTTCCACCAGCTTTCCCTGCCTGGCAACCGGTTTGTCTCCCAGCCCAATGTGGGCATGGGGCTTGTCTTTATACGCTTTTAAAGCGGCTGGTTTGTTGTCGAACGATTTAAAGAGCGGTTTGGCAAACCCATCCGTCTGGGCTTTGGCTTCGTCCCAACTATCATAGACACCCGGTTTGCGGCCCTGCCAAACGACGTAAAACTTAGGTTTTTTCTGAGACATCTTCGCGATAGAATAAATGCAAACTTACGAATAGACGGCCTAATGCCCCGACCACTTTAACACCATTAGCCATGCCGCAAGTCTGAATCCGACTTACTTTGTAATCATACTATTTAGTCTAACATTACTGGAGATGACTTCTAATTTAACTCATAAAAAAACGGCCTTGCTGTAGCAGTGGCCGTTTTTGAAAACAGAAGTGGTAAGCTTAATCGTCGTCTTCGTCATTGTCACTTCCCATATTCGGCCAAAGTGCATAGAGTAAGACACCCGCCAATAGCCCCCAGCCAATGGCCCGCCCTACGTTATAGGAGGTTGGACTGGGCATATCGACTACGCCATTCTCGTCTGTAATGGCTGCCTGTTTCACATACCGGCCCTCTGACGGGATAGACTGTTCGCGGAAGTTGTCGGCCAGGTGATTTAGCTTTATTTGTAATTCATAACCTTTAACCGAAATTCCATGCCCCGTACCGACTGCTAAGGGCTTCAAATCGGCCAGCGTTTGAACCGATTGGCGGGCGGCTTCCCAATCGCAGGTGAAATAGGCTGGTGGGCCGTGAAATTCCTCTTTTTGGGTAGCAACCGAAATGGCAGAGTTCTGGTTGGTGGTCACGAAAGCGTCGCCGGCAATTAAAGTACGGTCACTTTCGCGAAAGAGCGAGATATGACCCGGTGCATGACCCGGCGTGTGAATAGCCTTCCAGTCGGGTAATTCTGGGATGATGCCATCAGCCGAGATGGCCCGGACGCGATCCCCAAAGTCATCAGGGCCGATGGGAAAAATAAAGGATGAATACGACATAAACCCGCCACCAATGGCTGGGTCTGGCGGAGGATAGCTCGACTTTCCGGTCAGATAGGGTAGTTCGAGTGGATGAGCATACACCGGTACGTCCCATTCTTTAAGCAGCGTTTTGAGAGAGCCCGTATGGTCGAAGTGCCCATGCGTTAGAACAATTGCTGTAGGTTTAGCACCAGGTCCAAACAGAGCGTCCGCTTTCTTTTTAATCTGGCCCGCGTAGCCCGGCAGGCCCGCATCGACCAATACCCATGGACCACCAGAGCCTGGCTGACCAATAAAAAATACGTTGACAAATAAGGTTTTTAAACCTCCAACGTCATGCGTGACATCATAGGGAGATGCCGCGCCAATGGCATCGGGTGCATCCAGTTCAAGTTGAGCTTCCATATAGGTTGAGATTGGTTGGCTTTTTAACCCACCAGCCTTGGCAAAGGTTATGCCGCCCGGTTAAACTTTACGATAGTTTGAGCCAATGCCCTATTCATACCCACTCTGAACAGATTTAAATTGCCTTCACTTCCCACACGCGTGCCACTTCAATAATTACCCGAACGGCCGCCTGCATGTCCTGTACCGATACCCATTCCTGCCGCGAATGAAAAGCGTGCTCACCCGCGAAGATGTTGGGGCAGGGGAGGCCCATGAACGATAACCGCGACCCATCGGTGCCGCCCCGGATGCTGCGTCGTTGAGCGGATAGTCCCACCCGGCGGATGGCTTCCAGCGCGTTATCGACTACGTTGGGATGCTGGTTCAAGACGTCTTTCATGTTCCGGTACTGCTGCTTCACCACAAACTCTGCCGACGAGCCGGGATAGCGCGTCAGCACGGAGTCGAGTTGCTGTTGCAGGTACGCTTCTTTATCTAGGAGGCCCGCTTCGGCAAAGTCGCGGATGATAAACTCCAGCACGGCCTGGTCCTGGTTGCCTTCCATGCGCGTTGGATGCACAAAGCCTTCTTGTCCATCCGTTGTTTCGGGTGAGAGCGTATCCTTCGGCAACGAGGCCACCAGATCAGCGGCAATTTTCAGGGCGTTCTCCAGCTTGCCTTTCGCAAAACCTGGGTGGGTGCTGACGCCCCGGATCGTGATTTTTACCGCATCGGCAGAGAAGGTTTCGTCTTCGAGGGTGCCGAGCGCTTCACCATCGATGGTGTAGCCAAAGCTAGCTCCCAGTTTATCGATATCTACTTTTTCCGTGCCGCGTCCCACTTCTTCGTCGGGTGTAAACAGCAATCGGATTCGCCCGTGCTTAACGTCCCGGTGGGTCATTAGGTAGTTGGCCGCGTCCATGATTTCGGCCACACCTGCTTTATTGTCAGCCCCGAGCAACGTAGTGCCGCTGGCCGTTATGATATCATGACCAAGCTGGTTTCGCAGGTCCGGGTGGTCTGATATGCGGAGAATTTGAGTAGCGTCATCCGGCAGTACGATGTCAGAGCCATCGTATCGCTCGTGGATAATTGGTTTCACGCCCGCGCCGGTTACGTCGGGCGACGTATCGACGTGCGAGCAAAAGCAAATAACGGGTACATTTGGCTTATCCGTATTAGCCGGAATGGTGGCATAAACGTAGCCCCATTCGTCTAGTTCGGCGTCCGAAATACCCATGGCGA
>JAQBNX010000437.1 GCA_028288385.1 Spirosoma sp. | reverse complement strand
CAACCGATACCGCCTGGGTTTCAATCGCCCGAGCCGGATTCAGGCCGACCCGGATCAGACGAAAAAACGGTAGCCGCCAGAATTACTACCTCATCGCCAACGCCAATCACCCCGCCCCGAATCACTTTCGCTGTCATTCCACCATGGCCGCGCAGCGCATTGTAACCACCGGGGCCCAGAGCCGTTTCCATTTTCGAACACGGATGACACTGGCCGGTAATTTGCAGAACCACCGGCCCGCTTTCTGAACCCCCGATTTGAATCTGATGGTCTTTAAGTGCCAGTAAATTCAGCCCCGACACAACGATATTCCGGCGCAGGAGGGCCGGATCGAGCGAGTCGCGACCCGTCAGAGAGGCTACTACGGGCAAGTGTTCGGCCTGCATGAGTGTAACGTGGCGGCTGCCCGATTGCCCGCTGTAATGGTCGCCAATTAGGCCTTTCTTTTCGGAAACCACTACGGAGGAAACGACCGAAACCGGTCCGCGCCGTTCGGGGCGGATGCCGATCCACATGACCCGGCCCGGGCGCGGAAATACCTCAAACAGATCGTTGATATTTTGCATACAATTAATAGGCGCGTAGGAGGGCCAGCATTTTTTCGTCCAGTTGCATGCCTTTGTAGGGTTTATACGCTACGTCGGTTCGGTTACTGTTCAATACCCCAAACGCCCCCCGGAAATTCCATAGTGACCAGCCCCAGCCTGCTTCTTTCCAGAGCTTTAGCTGATCCTCCATCCACCGCAGGGCTACATCGTGGGGTGTTTTGTTATAGCAGCCCCACTCCCCCACATGCACCCCAACGCCCTGCTTTTGCAAGTTGAGCCATGGCTCAATGCTGACCTGCCGCAGCCGTTCGGCATTCCAGGTTGTGTTCATCCACGTACCGGGCCACGTTGGCGGGGGCGCATCTTTGAGCATCTGTACCCACTCCGCTTTATAATGGCTTACGTTCATGGGCATGTAACCGCGCATGCTCTGTGCCAGTTTCAGTGAAGCTAATTTGGGCACCGGCTGGTTGCCGTATTGTAGACCATCTGCAATGATCAGTCGGTTTGGGTCGACAGAACGAATCCCCTCAACCAGGGCGGTAACGACCCGAACGTAGCTAGCCTCGTCGGTATTGGGTTCGTTGATAAGATCGAACGTTACCTCCTGATTAGGTCGACCTTTGTACCGTTCGGCCAGGTGTTTCCAGTGGAAAACGGCCGCTTCCAGCGCCCGGTCATCGGTCCAGAGACTAATTGGTTCAGCGGGTTGATTTACGCAATAGCCCGGAATTCGATGGAGATTCAGGTTTACGTGCAGGCCATGCTTTTTGCCAAAGTCAACGGCCTGATCAACTTCTTTTAGTACCTGCTCGTTCAGAACTTTCCAGCGGGCCGGGTCTGGAGTGGCCCAGCAGTGGTAGGACATGGGCAGTCTGACAAAATTGAATCCCAACTCGGCAATCATCGCAAAGTCGCTTTCCTTATACGCTCCGGCAGGTTCGGGACCGGCCGTGCCCGCCACAAACTTTTCTAGCAAATTGAAACCCCGCCAGCGCGGCAGCTTGTCCGGCTTCGGTTCGGGCAGATCGGACTGCCCGAACTGTGGTGTCAGGCTAAGCTGGCTGATGCCAACGGCTGCCGTGACGGATGTTTGGATGAATGAGCGACGTTGCATAGTGGTGATGGCTCTGGTTGATTACCGGCCGAATTTCAGTGTTGTACCAATGCGGAAGCCCAGGCCTTTGTAGCTGGCATTGTGCCACTGCGAAATAACTTCGACCCGAAAAAAAGGCAGAACCTGTGGAATGAGGCCATCCAGCCCATAACCAAGTTCCGTGTAGTTTTTTGAGGTTGGCGTGTAGAGATGATGCACAAATACGTTCTCCTTTAACCCCGTTAGCCGCACCAGGGTTAACTGCGTAATGAGGAATTTGCGAAACTCGGCCAGTATGTGAGCTTCGGCAAAGCGCTGGCCGGTGCTGTACTGGTAGTAAGGCAACAGGCGAAAAGTGGATACGACGTCGCCCTGCTGAAAGAAAAACTCGTTGCCGGCAAAGTGCTTAAAATCGGGAAAGTATAACTGCCGGCTATTCAAAAATGCGCCAGCCGCCAGATTGTAGTTTAGCCGGCTGCGAATGCCCGTTTCGATGGCGTGAGCAATGGACGCCTGCAAAAAATCATAGTCCACCTCGCCGGTGCGTCGGCCTGATATACCCTTCCGGTAGTTCAGCGTCAGCAAGGGACTGTCGTTATCCCGCCGGGCGATGCGCCGACCGTTTCGGATTACGTATTCCGTTGCCCCTAATCGTGCCGAAGCTGTCAAATTCAGAATAAGCGCGTTATGGGTTGGGAAACCGGTGCTGACAACCTCGTTGTTGTCTGGGCGGTTGGCCGTAAAGGTACGGTTACGCCAGTTGATCCAGGGGTTGATTGGCTCCTTAAAATTAGCCAGTTCGCTACGCTGGGCATATTCCAGACTGCCGGTTAGGGCCAGACGCTGCTGAAACGGCGACGTAGTGATGGTCAGATTTAGAAAATCCTTCTGGTACAATTTCATGAGGTTCTGCTCGAACAGCAGCGTTGTCAGCGTATTCAGCATCGGACTGATTGGGTTATCGGGGTTGAACTGGAACACGTAACGGCCACCCTGCACGGCTACCCGCGTGGTTTTATACTTGTAGCTGCCGAGGCCGTAACCAACAAATTGGTTACGGCCGAATTGATATCGCCCTGTTCCACCAAGGTTCCACTCGCCAAGCGGAATCTTTGTAAACCGATTGACCGAATCGACTTTTGCCTGATAACGCAGGTTCAGTCCTCCTTCCACTGCATATCCTTCGACGGTATTGTATTCGATGCGCGTCACTGGACTGGTGTAAATCAATGACGTGCGTTTATTCAGCTGCCACGTATGCCCACCAATCAGTTGGGCCGCCGAAAATTTATTAGGATTTTTCTTTTTGGTGCTGTCGGCCCGTCGGGTTGTGTCGGTCTGAGTTGGTGCTTTTATTTCGCGTACTAACCCAAGACTATCCGCTTTTCGGTAGCTTTTAATTTCCGCAGTCGTCAGCGGCACCGACCGCAACGAATCCCAGAACACATTCGACCGCCTGCGGGCTAGTGAGTCCACTACAGTGGAGTCGTCGCGCACGACCGATACGTCTTCTTTGCGGTTTTTGCGGGCCTGTTTTTCCTGCTTTTCGTATTCTTTCACCATCTGCCGGAGGTTCTTGGTCGAGAACTCCTTCTGCTTTTTAACCAGATCCTCCAACTGATTACTCTTTATGTCGCTCTTCGACAGCGTCTGCGTGGGTGCGCCTTTCTTCTCGTCGGCTACTTCAATATCTTCGACAAAGGCCGGGTTGACCACAAAATCACTGAAGGTCAGGCTCCTGATGTATTGCCCGTTTGCTTTCACACCCAGATAGGACCCCGCTCCACTGTATCGCTGGTTGGTAGGCATCCAGACGCCCTGAACCGGACTGCACATATGCCGGACCGTTATCGAAACGCCGATGCTGGTGACCGTTTCTAATTGCAGGCTGTGAATGGCCCAGGTATTTTCGATGATATAAATCGTTCCCCGAAACACGCCCTCGCCATACTGCCGGGGAATCACCTGAATCTTGCTGACCTCCACCCCTCGGCCATCCGGTCCAGGTTCCCGAAACGTACCCTTGTATTCAAATTTGTAGTAGGCAAACGCTTTTGGCGATAAGGGCGATACGGCGCCGGAAATGGTGGGATTATAAAAACTGGCGTTGAAGAACCGATTGGGGCTTAAAAAATCACCCTGCGAATTACGGTTCGCTATGACCCGCTCCCGGTACGTATTGGGCTGACTAAAGGTTACCTCCGACACGGTCTCATTGAGCAGCGGTACGCCCACCTTAAAGTTAGCCTCTTTCTCAGCCTCTTTCAGTTGCTTGCGAAACATCATTTCGGCCATGTTGGGCAGGTCCGTCACAGTAAATGATGATTTGGTATATACCCGCGCTTTGAACCGCTGCACCTGCAACTGATGGAACCGACTTTTGGCAATAGCCCGGCGCATAATGGTGTAGGGAGGGTATTCGTTACCCGCCTTGGTCTGAACTTCGGCTAACCGAAATGCCTGCTCCTCCAGCGTGGCATCGAGCGTAGCAAACCCCGTATTAACTTCTACATCTTTCTGGACCGACTGAAACCCAAGAAACTGAAAAATGACCACGTACTTACCCGGAGCCAGGGCTATTTCGTAACGACCCTCGGCATTGGTGATCGTTCCCGACGAAGTGCCCTTGACAATAATAGCCGCGTAGGGAAGCACCTCACCCTTCGTGTTTTTGACGATACCGCGCAGACCGGTAGCGCCGGTTTGTGCCCCCGCCAGCGTTGAATAGGTAAGGACAAACAAAATCAGCAGGAAACGTATCATGAATTAAGAGAATGACTTCGGGCATCCGAATGTAGCAAACTAACGAACGTTTGTCATGCGTTCATTCATCAACGGCAGATTTTGGCTGTCAGCGCCGATGGAGGTCCGCTGACCGGGAAGATGCTACATGTTGAAGAAGCGTTGCCTTTGTATACTGTTAAAAATTTCTAACGACCACT
>JAQBNX010000409.1 GCA_028288385.1 Spirosoma sp. | reverse complement strand
GGGCTAATGCAGTCCAACGCCGACAATGGAGTGATTCGAAACGATGCCAACTACTCGAACGGGGTTGGCAACACGGTCAACTCAACCGAAGCGGCCAATTATTACCTGACCAGTGCGTTTGTTGATTACCTGAAATCGACTGATGACCCACGCTTATCTTCCATTGCGGTGCGGTATGTAGGCGCTAAAAGTGGCCCTGAGCAAACAGCCGCCAAAGCTAACCGCGACCAGGCCGTGCAGATTGGTATGCCACTGGGGTACGACAACGGGTCGATTCCGGCCAAAGCCATCGCTGATGGACTGGCCAGTTTTTACGACTACTCTCAGTTAGACCGGACTCGATTAGGCCGGCAAACAGCGCCCACATTTATAGTGACCTACGCGCAAACACAATTGCTGCTGGCCGAAGCGGCCCAGCGCGGCTGGACTACCGGCGACCCCGCCACTTTTTACAATGCGGGTGTTACGGCTCACATGAAGCAATTAGGCGATTACGATGCTACGTCAGTCGTATCAGACGCAAACATAGCTGCTTACCTGCAAAAGAACCCGTACGTAGCGGCTAAAGGCCTGGAACTGATCAATACGCAGTACTGGGTGGCATCGCTGCTGAACGGCCCGGAAGTGTTTGCCAACTTCCGACGTAGTGGGTACCCTAAATTAACCCCAAACCCGTATCCAGGAAAGGAAATCAAAGGCAATTTCATCAATCGGTTAAGCTACCCCGATTCCGAAATTTCCGTTAATCAAGTTAAAGTAAGCGAAGCCATTGGGCGGCAAGGTCCCGACAATCTCGATACCCGCGTATGGTGGGATAAGTAGTAACAATGGCTAAACGGTTTTAGCTTTTGCTACTGAACCTAAAACAGAAAGCCTGACCACAACTATGGTTGGGCTTTCTGTTTAGGGAAATATGCTTTAAATCGGGGGATTATTCGGTTGGCTGGGCGTCATAGATGGCAGGTCCGGCACCGGTATCCGACGTACCGCCGAGGGTGTTACTTTCAATGCGGTCCGTCGCACGGTCGGCGCTGTCTTCGTCGCTTTCGGTCACGTCTGTTTTCATTACGTTGTCTCTTTACCCATTAACGAGCCGATGGCAGCAATGTTCGCGGTTTGAGCCACCAGATAAATGGACTTTCTATTCTTAAATTGTGGATTCGATTAAATAGCCGTATTGCCTGTTTCGCCCGGCTCACCTGAGCCAGGTTGTTCGGACTGTGAACCACGGCCCCACCGCCCCCGGCGGCTGGGAGCACATTTGTCGCGCCATTGCTGGCGAATCTGGTCGCGCTGTTCGGGTGTCATTTTCTGCCAGCGTTCGTTCATTTTCTCTTTCCACTCAATCGGCCCGTAGCCGCCCCAGCCACCAGATTCAGGGCCGTTACGCCAGCGCGAACCAAATCCACGAGGGCCGTATCCACGGGGGCCACCGAAGAGAATCCGGCTAAGCACCAGCAAGCCAATCGCCTGCCCGAAACTAATAGCTCTCACGCCCAGAATAGGAGGCAGCAGCGCATTCCAAAGCACCATAACGGCCAACCCGGCCAGCCCCACGAAGAGTAGTGAAAAAGAGAGGAAGCGTATTGCCACGCGAAGCCTGAATCGTTTCATCGTTTAACTCAGTTAATTATCGTCCAGCAGATCATCGTATAAATCCCGCAGCCGTTCGCGGAGGTGTAACACGGCGTATCGCTTGCGCGACAGCAGCGTGTTGACCGGTACGTTCCACTCGTCGGCCATCTCCCGGAAACTCCGGCCTTCCAGTTCGTGCTGCACAAACACCTCGCGTTGGTCGGCAGGCAACTCAGCCAGGGCGTCAGTCAGGGCGTTCATCAGCGTTTCGCGAAAGAACTCACCTTCGGGACCATCGTCGGTAGTGGCTAACCAGTCGGCCAGAACCGATGTTTCGGCGCCGTCATTCTCACTCGTGGCATTGAGCGAAGTCATGCGGCCGGGTGGCGTTTTTCGATACCAATCACTGATTTTATTACGAGCCACCGCAAAGAGCCATGAAGCCACCTGCCCAATGGGTTTGGCTAATTGGTAAGCCTCCGTCAGTTCCATAAAAACGTCCTGCAGAATATCCTCGGCATCGGCCGGATCGGGTAATCGTCGGCGAATGAAACTCAGCAGCCGACTCCGCTCCTTGCGCACAGTCTCCCCAACCGATGGCGGCTCGCGATCAGGTATCCCGGCGGTGGTCGACTTGTTGATAGAAACTGGAGTCACGGTCTACTAGTAGGGCTACTCGGTGCTGTATAAGGGGGTAGTCGGAATTAGGCAAAAAATATTTTAACACCATCTCCATAAACACATCTGAGCCAGGACGAGGGCAGTGTTACGGGCTTAAAAAGAGTATCCAATCGCACATCGTTCGTCATAAAAACGGCAAAGGTTGACTGTAATAGAACCGTTCATAAAACATTCAAAAAGTTTATGTTAAATTACAAAGTAGGCTAGTCTACTATCACCCAATAGTTAGATATGAGGGTGTTCTGCGGACCCGTCGAAGGTCCCTGCTAGGCCGATCTGGCTGGTGTGTTTAATGTTAGTAATTTCCTGTCCGAAGTGGGCAATCTAAGAAACCGGTCGAAGGACCTGCTTCAGCATTTGTTTTGAAATAGTATACCCAGCAACCCTGTTCCGCTGAGGGCGTACAAACTACGACTATCCCATCGCCATGCGTTTGATCAGTTAGTCCTCTGTAATGATATCGATAGCGTTCTGGACGGTGGTCACCTACCGTTTACTAAAAAAAGTAGCCTAAATAAATTTCCTCAACTATCATTCTGTACTTTAGACCCTTCCCTTCAAAACCGTTCATAAACCTCACAAATTCATGATTTTACTGAAAAAAATCCGCTTGTGGCATCAGGTAGCCACGATGCTATTGCTGACGCTCTCCGTGGTTAGTTGCACAGATCACCCAATCTCTGCACCAGAACCCCAAACGCGCTTAGTCAGTAGCACAAAGGTGGCGGAGATTCCCCTGCAACAGCTACAAGCCGTAGTAACCCAGACAAACCCAAGCTATGCACCGTTGCTCAAATACGGTATATCGGCTTATCGATTGGTTTATAAAACCAGAAACTGGGACGGAACAATCATAAATGCGTCGGGATTGCTGCTCATACCAGCTACTA
>JAQBNX010000379.1 GCA_028288385.1 Spirosoma sp. | reverse complement strand
AGTAATGAAGGGGAAAGCCCGGTGGCCTGTACCATTGTACTAGCAATAGATTTCGGCTTCGTTGTATATAGCGATCTGCGAATCGATCAGGGGAGAATCTTAACCCACGTGAATTGGGATTTAGGTTGCTTAAATTTCGTGAGGCAAAATCAGATCAATCCCGACTAGAATCAGCCATTAACCTGATTTATCTCAGCAAATGACCGACCGGCTATAGTCAATTTTGAGGAAAATACCTCCGACAATGACCACCGCTCAGCCAACCATGGCCGTTTGCTTTCACTGTGGCAGCAACTGTCCCGCTGATACTAAACCTATTTTTTACGATGATAAGCCGTTTTGCTGCTCGGGTTGCCAAATGGTTTATCAGGTCTTGAGCGAACATCAGCTTTGTCAGTATTACACCCTTAATTCAGCACCAGGCAAATCAGAACGGGATAGAGCAGAGAAACTTGACCATTTCGCCTTTCTGGACAATCCAGACATTACGTCACAACTAATCGACTTTCAGAATGACAATGTAGTACACGTAACGTTTTACCTGCCCGCCATTCACTGTTCCTCCTGTTTGTGGCTGCTCGAACACCTGCACCGTATTGAGCCGGGCGTGCAGCAGAGTCGCGTCGACTTCCTCAAAAAGCAGGTGCACCTGGAGTTTAATCCAACCCAGATCACGTTACGTCAGGTTGCCGAACTGCTCACCTCCTTAGGCTATGAGCCGCTTATCAGCCTCAACGACGTAGTGAAGCAGAAACCCACCTACCGAACGCTACTGTACCGGTTGGCCGTAGCCGGTTTCTGCGCGGGAAACATCATGCTCTTTAGTTTTCCCGAGTACCTGGGCTTAGATGATCCATCGTTCAAGCACGTATTCGGTCTGTTGAATCTCCTGCTGGCCACGCCCGTCTTGTTTTATTCGGGATCGGGCTATTTCACATCCGTCTGGAAAAGCCTGCGTCGAGGCATTATAAACATTGATTTTCCGATTCTACTGGGAATTCTTGTCGCTTATAGTCGGGGTACGTATGAAGTATTGGAATTGGGTGGAGCGGGGTATTTTGATTCAATCAGTGGTCTGATTTTCTTTTTGTTATGTGGCAAATGGTTTCAGGAACGTACGTACGATTTCTTATCGTTCGAGCGCGATTATAAATCCTACTTCCCGCTGGCCGTTACGTGTTTAGGGAGTAGGGCAGGGGGCGAGAGACAAAAAGGGAAATTTGGAAGCCCTGAAACCGAAACGTCCCTACCTGTAGCCGATCTGCAAAAGGGAGATCGTATCCGCGTTCGTCATGGCGATTTGATTCCGGCCGATGGAATATTGTACCGGGGCGATGGACTTCTGGACTATTCATTTGTAACGGGTGAAACGGAGCCGGAGCCTAAAGAGACAGGCGCCTTGCTCTACGCGGGCGGACGACAGATGGGCGGAAGCATAGACCTCGAAATCGTACGTGACGTATCGCAGAGCTACCTGACTCAACTCTGGAATAATGAAGCGTTTAAAAAAGACCCCTCGAGCCGGGCACGGACGTTTGCCGACGCTGTAGGCAAGTACTTTACCCTGACTGTATTAACCGTGACTACCCTAATTGGTATGTACTGGTATTTCTGGGCTGGTCAGCCCACGACGGCGGTGAATGCCTTTACGGCTATACTGATAGTTGCCTGCCCCTGTGTGCTGTCGTTATCCTATCCGGTCGCGTTGGGACATGGTCTGCGGCAATTAAGCAAACGGGGGTTTTACCTTAAAAACGCACATATTATTGAACAACTTACCGGCTGCGATACGGTTGTTTTTGATAAAACCGGTACGTTGACAACGCCTGCCTCGAAGTCGGTAACCGAATCTTTTGGGCAGCCGCTAAACCTACTGGAACGGGCCATGATTCGAGCCTTAGTTAATCAATCGGCGCACCCACTAAGCCGACGGCTGAGCCAGTATTTAGCCAATGAATCACCCATGAACGTCGAGAATTTCACCGAACTACCCGGTCAAGGCGTCATTGGAATTGTGGATGATTCGGTCGTGAAAATTGGTCGTTCAGCCTTTGTAGGGGGGGGGCTTGAGCCGGGCAACTCGGTTGTTCATGTGAGTTTCGATGGTACCTATCGAGGTTATTTTGAGTTTGCCGGACAACTACGTAATGGGTTGGCTGATATGCTCACGATTTTAAGAAAACAAGGTAAACAGCTTTACCTATTGTCGGGTGATACCGACGCGACCCGTACCAACTTAAACCCCTGGTTTGCCCAGGATGCGATGACGTTTAATTGCCAGCCGGAAGACAAACTCAATTACATTCAGGCCTTGCAGCGTAGTGGCCGGAAGGTTTTAATGATTGGCGACGGGCTTAACGATGCCGGTGCCCTGAAACAAGCCGATGTTGGACTGGCCGTAACGGATGATACGCTCCAATTTACGCCCGCCAGTGATGCTATCCTGGAGAGCCGCTCGTTACGGGATTTGCCCTATTTTCTGGGATATTGCCAGTTTGCCATGCGACTGATCCGGTTTAGTTTTGGCGTGTCATTACTATATAACCTGGTCGGGCTGTCGTTTGCCGCTACGGGTCATCTCTCGCCGGTTGTGGCTGCGGTGCTAATGCCCTTGAGTTCAGTAACTATGGTTCTGATGGCGACGGTGGGTATGCGGTGGTACGGTAGGCACTTAGCGGTTCAACCCGTTCGGTAGCCAATCACGGTATTTCTTGCTGCTAATCAAATTTGCTAGTAGCAACCGTATTGCTTCGCCAGGAATTAACCAATACAGAGTCAGAGACAAGCTACACGCACGTAGAAAAAGCGATATGCATAGGCTTGTCGCACCAATGATAGTCTAACTTGTATATTATGTGATTATTATCAGGTGGTTATATCTCTATATTAGTACTCATTAGACAGGGCTGGGCATGCCCCGTATTAATAGTACCCGACGGTTAAATTATATTCAGCCGCATTAATTCACCTAGAAAAGCCTGGCAGCGCTCTTTAATCAGGCCATATTCCAGCGTTACAGCGGCAATGAGGGGGTTGCCGGTGGCGGGCAGCAAAAAGTGCAGATCGGGGCAGGAGGAGGAAGTGACCTCCAATGATGAACAATGGGTGCCCGCACACACCACATCGTGCTGTAGATGTTGCATGCGACTTCTCAACTGGCTGAGTGTCTGGGCAAAGTTGGCCGTGCGCTCCTGCAGCGTCTGGTAATTGTTGTCGGGTAATTCTTCCAGCAGGTTCAGCAACTGATCGATTTCCTGTTCGCTTTCTGTGAGCAGAGTTCCCCAGGTCTGGTGCAGGCTTCGGCAGGTTTGCAGGGGGTTGTTCATGATTGACGGCTTAATTGATTTGGCAAAAATGGCTAGCCGACCCCTTCGTCCTTCTGACCGGTGTTACGTTCAGACCTGATAAAAATCAGCTGTCCGACCCACCTGAAGTTAATCAGTCGCCCGGCTGATGAACGTCATCGGCAAACCCGGCAATGGCACGCACTTTTGAGGAATCAAACGCCCAAGCTTATGTCCATTCTCTTTTTCATGATCGGAATCAGTCTGCTGATGGCCTTAGGGTTTCTGGGAGCATTCATCTGGTCAATGCGCACGGGTCAGCAGGACGATCTCTATACGCCCTCGGTACGTATGCTGCTCGACGATACACCTCCCGGTGATATAGCCTATCAGTCAATGACCGCTGATTCAACGCCATTGACAGCTCCAAAAACTTCCACTACGGCCGTATGAACGTTACCACTAAC
>JAQBNX010000368.1 GCA_028288385.1 Spirosoma sp. | reverse complement strand
GCGACGGAATGCTGACCCAGCAACAAGCTAAGCGTGCAGCGCTACTGGATTCACCAACTGGTGGTCAGTACGTGGGGCTTTTACTGGACGAAACGGAGTACGAGTTTACTACTGGTCTGGTAGGAGTTGTCCTTAAAAGCGGGCCAGCCAGCGTTCTATTGGGGCGGATCGTACCGGCTGGCAATGGCGTTTTTCACCTATCGGCCACCGGGCCTGACGAAAACATGGCCCGATTGCATCAAAGTGACATTGCATCCATGCACCAATGCGTCCTGGTTACCAACCGGGCCGTTTGCTAGCAGAAGACTAATCTGTCAAAAAACAATAAAGCTCAGCTACAAGACTGGGCTTTATTGTATGTTTACACTAAGCACTGTTAAAGCAAAATGCCTCAAACCTTTCTTATCTGGAAATTCGACTGCCAGCCTGACAATACCTTTTTTATTGCTTCCTGCTATAGCCAAAAAGGGCGGGGAATACACTACTGGATCTGGCTAAACTAATAAAATGTTTTCCTATTGTTTTTTTACCGCTCCCCTATTTTGTTTATTAGTAGCTGTAAATCAGATTCATATACTAGTACATTCAGCCTTTTTGCAAAAGTACAAAACTAAGGCCGAATCCCCTAACCGTTCCTGAATGAGCCGTATGCCCACTTTTGCTTCTCTAATCGTTACGCTTTCTTCGCTGCTATCGTTCTGGTGCGTTACCCTGGCTACTACGCATTGTCAGGCATCTGCTCTCTCCGACTCGGTCGCAATCCAGCGACTGCTCCGGCAACTTGACCTTTTCCAGACCAGCCCGGCGGCACGATTGGGTACGGTAGCGCTGTCGGTCAGGCGTGTGCGCGATAACCAGGAAGTGATCGGTTACAACGCTCAGCAAAGCCTGCCTTCGGCGTCGACGCTCAAACTCATCACGACCGCTACCGCCCTGTCGGTGCTGGGACCGACTTATACGTATACCACTACGCTCGAATACGATGGCTCACTCAAAGACAGTATCCTGACTGGTAATCTCTACATCCGCGGTACGGGTGACCCCTCACTGGGAAGCTGGCGTTTTTCCGGATATCCCGACCTGCCCGCGTTGCTCAATAGCTGGTCGGCAGCCGTTCGGGCGGCTGGCATTCGTCGGATACAGGGCACAGTAGTGGGCGATGCCAGTCTGTACAGTGACCTGACCACGCCTGATACGTGGCCCTTCGGCGACTTGGGCAACTATTACGGTGCCAGTTTAAGTGCCCTGAATGTCAATGAGAACTTATACCGTGTGGTTTTTAAGCCAGGCCAGACGGTGGGAGCAGCTGCCAGTGTATCGCATTTTGAACCGGCAGTACCCTACATAACCTTTCGCAATACCGTTATAACGGATGCGGCTAACACGGGCGATCAGGTCACGATTTATGGTGCTCCCTTTCAGAACCAGCAATGGCTGACGGGCAAGGTACCGACCGGCGGTGAATTTAGCGTGAAAGGTGCCCTGCCAGATCCGGCTTACCATGCCGCTTACGCGCTTCAGCAGCAATTAAGTCAAAACAATATTTCCGTTAACAATCCGCCCCTATCCGTTGGCGGAGGCCTGTTGCCGAATCATGAATCGTGGGGCAAACGTACTGTGCTGGCACAGTACAAATCACCTGCTCTGACAGAACTGGTGCGCCAAACAAATTTTCAGAGCATTAACCTGTACGCCGAAGCTCTTCTTCGAACCACCGCTCTACAATTGAACAGGAAGGTACGCTCGACCAATGCCAGTCTGGACGCGCTGACTACGTTCTGGAAAAACAAAGGCGTTGACTTGAATGGTTTTCGAATTCGCGATGGCAGCGGCCTATCGTCAGTGGGTGCGCTCACCGCCGATAACATGACGGGCATTCTGAGTGCCATGAGTCATGACAGTGCTTTTTCAGTCTTTTACGAAACCATTCCTATAATTGGGCAAACCGGCACGGTCCGTACGTTGGGGAGAGGGACGCCTGCAGCGGGAAATGTGCGGGCCAAAAGCGGCTCCATTGAGGGTGTACGCGCCTATGCGGGTTACTTCACAGCCATTGATGGTGAACGGATGAGTTTTTGTGTACTCGTCAACAAATTTACGCCGGGTCAGAACCGAGCCGTAACAACGGAACTGGAGAAAATTTTTGTAGGGCTCGTGGGACTTAGTGGTCAGTGAACAGTCCGTTTCTCTTACTAGATCTAGCGTTTAATCTTTGCCGGCGGTTTACTGACCACTTTCTTCGTGCTCACAAACCGTCACTACGTTGAACCAGTACTGGCCAATGGCTTTTGTTACCTCGCTGAGCCGCTGGAACGTAGGAGGTTTGGTAATGAAGCTATTGGCACCATTAAAATAGGACGTTTCAATATCATCCTTTGCATCGGATGTGGTTAGCACCACGATTGGTATGTGACGAAACTGGTTGCTGGTTTTAATCTCCCGCAGCACCTCACGGCCATCTTTTCGGGGCATGTTCAGGTCCAGCAATATTAACTCAGGCAGGGTGTACTCCCCGCCCACATGACGCCCCCGGTAATGAAGAAAATCCATTAAATCCTCCCCATCTTCGGCGAACGAAATAAGACTTTTAGGGTAGTGATGATGAAAGGCTTCACGAACCAGGTAACGGTCATCCTCGTCATCATCAACCAGCAGTATGTGAATAGGTTTCGGTTGAATTTGATCGGTCATAGTCTTGTAATAATTGGCTTTCTGGCAATACGATCACGAACGTAGTGCCTTGGTTTAATTGGCTGTGGGCAGTTATGAAGCCATGATGATACACAACGACCCGCTTACAGATAGCCAGCCCGATGCCTGTACCCTCAAATTCACTTTTACCATGCAGCCGTTGAAACACTTTAAAAATATAATCCACGTATTTTTCATCGAATCCAATGCCGTTGTCTTCTACCGTGATCTCAAAATAGCGACGACCGGCTATTAGTTCTTTATACCCATTTCCATCGATGGAACTGGCCCGAATACGCAATAATGGCTGCACATCAGGTCGCAAAAATTTCAGCGCATTTGAAATAAGGTTAGCAAACAAATGTTCTAACTGACTCGATACGCCCTGAATAACGGGTAAAGGCCCTACTTCTACCTGAACGTTCAAGCCCTTGATGCGCAGTTCCTGATCGTCCATGATACGCTGCACAACATCGTCCAATGGCACAGGTCTGAAATCTTCCCGATTGCTGGACATGCGCGAGAAGTTCAACAGGTCTTTGATGAGTTTGGACATTCGCTCCGCCGAGTGAATGATATTATTCATAAACACCTGGCTGTCCGGGTTGAACAGATTGCCGTAGCGATCTGTCACCAACGTAGCAAACGACTGTATTTTACGTAATGGCTCCTGCAAGTCATGACTGGCCACGAACGCAAACCGTTCCAGTTCCTGGTTGGAGGCCTCCAGTTGCCTGATCTGTTCCTTCAACCTGACTTCGTAACC
>JAQBNX010000358.1 GCA_028288385.1 Spirosoma sp. | reverse complement strand
CTCAGGCCACGCTCTTCGGGTTGATTGTCAATGTTCGAGAACTCGATGTAGTACGGGTTGGTAATTACCTGAAAGTTTCGGAAAGCAAACGTCTGGCTAAAATCCAGTTTATTATTAGCATTGGGATCGGCCGGGTCGCCGTCGTAAAAGCTATCGACGATATCGGTATTGTGCGACGCCAGCGCGATGTCATACGTATCGGTGGCGTTGCACATGGCAAACAGATACCCACCGCCCAACACAAAGTCGCGGATGTGCTGGGCAACTGCCAGCTTCAACTGGGGCACCTTCGTGAAGCCGAACTTTCGGGTAATAGCTTCGGCTTCCTGTTTTTGGGCAATGTACCAGGGCTGGTCTTTAAAATGGAAAAACTTGCCATATTGACCCGTAAAGTCTTCGTGGTGGAGGTGCAGCCAGTCGTACTCGGGCAGTTTGGTGTTCATTACCTCTTCGTCGAAAATCACGTCGTAAGGAATTTCGGCGTAAGTCATCACCATTGTTACGGCGTCGTCCCAGGGTTGCTTGGTCTTGGGCGAATAGACGGCTACCTTGGGAGGTTTCTGCAATTTCACTGCGTCCATATTCGCATCGGGAGCGGCAATTTCAGCCAGAATCTGACCAGATTGGGCGTCGGAAATGACTTCGTAACTGACGCCACGAATCACCATCTCGTTGATAAACGCCTGGGATTGCGGCATCATAAAGGAGCCGCCCCGGTAGTTAAGCAACCAGTCGATCTCGGTATCATGAGTTTTTAATACCCAGTAGGCGATGCCATAGGCCTTCAGGTGATTCTTTTGAGCATCGTCCATGGGAATCAGAATCTTAGAACCCCACACCCGGCTCGTTAGTGTTAAAATTAGGATAAGCGGTAACAGCAACCGTTTCATTGGCTTTCCGTTTAATACTGTACGTGGTAGCTTTGTGATAACGAAATATAAGCAATATTGTGCTAAATGAATTTGATCGAAAATATCCGCGAAGGTCTGCGCTCTATTGCGGGTAATCGCCTGCGTACCATACTCACCTCATTGATCATAGCCATCGGCATTACGTCTCTGGTGGGTATTTTGACGGCCATCGACGGTATTCAAAATTCAGTGAACAGCAGCTTTGCCGGTCTGGGCGCCAACACCTTCAGTATTGTGGCCCGACAGGACGCATTTCGGCGGGGTGGGCGGGTTCAAAAGCAGGACGAACCCATCGACTATTTTCAGGCTATGCAGTTTAAACGGAGGTTTCCCTACGGAGCCACTATTGCCGTTTCAACGATAGCGGCTGGCGCGGCCCAGGCTAAGTTTGGATCAAAAAAAACGAACCCCAATGTGCAGTTGACCGGGGGCGACGCGGCTTACCTGGCCGTAAAAGGATACACGCTGCTGAGCGGCCGAAACCTAACCCAGAACGACGTAGACTATGGTCTTAATGTAGCGATCATTGGCAGCGAAGTGGCTAATTCTTTGTTTGAGCGAAAAATCAATCCTATCAATCAGGTAATCCGGGTTGCTGGAAATCAATACAAAGTGGTGGGGGTGCTTGCAACAAAAGGTGGCCTGTCGGGTGGGGGCGACGATCGCATTATTCTGATTCCACTGGACAATGCCCGTGCCCTGGCCGGGTCGCAGCGTCAGACGTTCGACATCACGGCGTCGGTAACGAGCGTGTCAGACCAGGACGAAGCCATTGGTGAAGCACGGGGCGTTATGCGCCAGGTTCGGCGCGACCCCCTCGGCCGCCCCGACTCATTCGATATTGAGCGGGCCGACGAACTGGCTAAAGAAACGGCTAACATTACGGACTACCTCCGGATCGGTGGATTTGGCATCGGGTTCATTACGTTGCTGGGAGCAGCCATCGCCTTGCTCAACATCATGCTCGTGTCGGTTACGGAGCGCACCCGCGAAATTGGTATTCGCAAGTCGCTAGGCGCTACGCCCCAGCGTATCCGCGAGCAGTTTCTGATCGAGGCCATTGTTATCTGCATTTTGGGTGGAGTAGGCGGTGTGGTCCTCGGACTGGGCATTGGAAACCTGATTGCCACCCTGGTTAGCCAGGGAAAAGGCGGGTTTGTGGTGCCATGGGTCTGGATGGGCCTTGGCATCGTCGTGTGCGTGGCAGTAGGATTATTTGCGGGCATTTACCCGGCCGTGCGAGCCTCGAAACTGGACCCTATTGAAGCACTTAGGTATGAATAGACCATCAGGGCGTCTGGCTACCTGATAAAGAAAGGTTTCTTTAAAAGACATCCATAGAACCTCTATAAACATCTGCTCATTCGACGATACGTCAAAAAATGCGCGGCAGACGAGTTATACCGTAGTACTAATCGGGAATAACTGCCCTTTTTTTGTTGCCTGCGCTATTTGTCCGGCATGATAGGAGTTATGGTGCATCAGGAAAGCCAAAACACCCATGCGGGAGGTTTCACCAAAGGGTGTCGGAATAACTTCGGCCCACTGCTCATCGGAGGTTTGCCGGATGTGTTCGGCAATCATCGCATAGGCGTCACTGACTGCCTGCTGCACCTGGGCCAGATCAAGCGTTTGCCCATCATCCGAAACGCCACCTGTTGTCTGGGTAGTAATGTTCATGTCACGGCCAAACAGAATTTTGGCAAAACCATGCATGGATTCGGCTGCATGCAGGGCAATAAATCCTGCCGAGGCAGTATCCGGCGTCAGCCGCTTTCGGTAATTGTCGGGCGTTAGTTTTTGAATGGGTCCGGCGGCCGATGCCTGGTTAATGCGCCACAGGTTTGCTAAGAGTTCGGTTGTCATTGGGTTAAGGTTTAGATAACAGCTATTCAGGAAAAACGCCAGACCATCCAACACGTCAGGACGCCCTGGACAACACTAGCCATGCTAGTGCAATAAATCTTGTAGAAATGTTAAGATAAAAGACCAGACCGGTCTGTATCCCGTCAACACCGAATCCGTATTCTCAATTACTCACGCGATGCCAACGACAACGGTACGACGGCCTCTTCTTTTGGAGGGCGCTGGCTCCAGAACGTTGCCAGTAGCGAACCCGTTGTATTCATGATGGGACCAAAGAGGGCGGGAGCAAGGCCCACCGTAGCGACTTTACCCATCTGTACGGCAATTCCGGATGCTAGTCCCCCATTTTGCAGGCCCACTTCAATGGCCACTGTTCGGCAGCTTTGCTCATCCATCCCAAACAGCCTCGCGCTCCAGTAGCCCAAAGTAAAGCCAGTCAGGTTATGAATTAGAACACACAGGGCCAGCGTCCAGCCGACGTTTAACAGGCTGTCGCGCCCGGCGGCCGTGATAATAGCGACAATGAGCACGATACCTCCCATCGATATCAGCGGCATAATGCGGTTGATAACCACGGCCGATTTGTGAAAAATACGGTTCAATATGAGACCAACTATAACCGGGAAGATGACGATCTGCATGATTTCAAGGGTCATTTTCCAGTATGATATCTCGATAAACTGACCCGCCAGGAGTTTCATCAGGGCAGGCATTAGCAGTGGCGCCAGCAATGTAGCCAACGTCGTAATGGTGATGGAGAGGGGTACGTTCGCTTTGGCAATAAAACACATGACGTTGCTGGCCAGACCACTGGGTGAGCAGCCAATGAGCACCACACCAGCCGCAATTTCTGGTGGAAACTTAAACGTATTGGCCAGCGTGTAGCCCAGCAGCGGCATGATCATGAAGTGGCACATAACCCCAATAAACACCGCCCTGGGCTGCCGAATGACACCTTCAAAATCCTGAAGCGACATGGTCGTACCCATTCCAAGCATAATGATCTGAAGCAGGGGCACAATTAGTTTCTTCAGTTGAAAACCATTGATACTGACGAAGGGACCTGGAAAGACCAGCGCTATCAAAACAGCCGTGATGATAAGGGCGGTATAGATCAAATTCCGGTACGGTGAGCGGGCGTTGGTTTCGGCTTTCATCCAGTAAGGACCAAATAAATAGAGGAATGGATTCGGGTTAATAAAAGCAAAAGTGTTAACGCCTTAAATCATACCTGTATAAGCGGCAGAGTTGTATCTGAAAGTGGCCAAACTGGCTGCTACCCGATCGCTATTTATTTACATTTTCTGATAGTCATTCGTGTGAGGCAAGTAACCCTTCCTTCAGCGAATACGTCGAAGTTTTTATCTGCTTTATCCCGTATGTTTTCAGGACGTAGTCGATCAGGCAAACGGCGACTACGATCATGTCGACACGCAGTTCAATCATGCCGGGAATCTGCATCCGCTCGGCGTGGTTGCGGGTGATTAGGAGTTCATAGGCGCGGTAAAACTCAGTAAGAGGCAAATCGAATGCCGTCTGGTCAGGTGGGGGCAAATAGCCGAAGTTGTGCATGAACCACATATCAACCAGCGTATCGAATGAACCCGACGAGCCCACTAATACGGTTGGCAGATACTGGTGAATGGCATTGGCCAGTGGGAGTAGCTGCTCCTGAAAGTAGTCGTGTAGTCGACGAATGCTTCCAGAACTAATGGTGTCAGCATCGGGCATGAATCGTTCGCGAAGCCGCTGCCCACCAATTTCAAAACTCTGCTTCCAGAAAATACGGGTTTCGTTGCCAAGAATAAACTCAACACTGCCTCCGCCGATGTCAATAATGAGTGCCGTCTTGGCAGTTAGGGCTCCGGCTGCCTTAACCCCCTGATAAATGTAGTCGGCTTCCTGTTCGCCCGAGATGACCCGAACTCGGATGCCGGTTGTTTGCCAAACCCGTTGGATAAAGTCTGCCTGATTGCGGGCTACGCGGATGGCGCTCGTGCCAGTAGCAATTACCTGCTCAGCCTCCAGGCCAAATTCATCCATTTTTTGGCGAAAATAGCTCAAAACAGCCAACGCACGCTCAATGCCGTCTTCGGTAATTATTCCCTGGTTAATGCCTGCCTGTCCGATTTTAGCCGGGCGGCTTTCACGGAAAAGCGTAGTGTAAGTCCCGTTACCTTGTTTTTCGGCGATTAGCAGATGAAACGTGTTGGTTCCTAAGTCGATAATGGCTTGCTTCATGCGGGCAAATCTACTATCTTTGCTCCCCGTTTTAGCTAAACACAATATTTCAAAAACATGCTTATCATTAACGTTAAAGACAACGAGTCGATCGACAAAGCCCTAAAACGTTTCAAGAAGAAATTCGAGAAAACGGGCGTGTTGCGGCAGTTGCGGTCGCGGACGGCGTTCAAAAAACCGTCGGTAAAGCGTCGCATGGAGGTTATCAAGGCCACATACAAAGAGCGTATGTACGGCAACCATACCGAGCAATAGAACGTTAGAGCCGCATGGCGGTCCGGTTAATATTGACGGTTGGGATGCGGTTTATCAGAAAGTCGTTGATTGCGCAGTCAGCGAACTGATTAACCCCGCGAAGGCACAGAGCAGCAAGCATATATGTTTGCTGCTTTTTTGTTGCTTATATTGCCAGTCATATGACCCAAAGCGCTGTAATTTTGTCTTTATGCCTACCCCGTCTGAAGAATTTCTCCAGCACATCCGGTACGAGAAGCGCCTGAGCCATCATACGTTGACAGCCTATGGAAATGATCTGGCGCAGTTCAGTGCGTTTCTGGCGCTGGAATGCAACGTAGCCCATCCTGAACGAGCCGACTTCCGGCACATCCGTTCGTGGATGGTAAGCCTGGTTGAGTCCGGGCTTGATAAGTCGTCGGTGAACCGAAAAATAGCCACTCTCCGGGCTTACTACGGCTTTTTGCTGCGCC
This sequence comes from Spirosoma sp., assembly GCA_028288385.1. GTDB lineage: Bacteria > Bacteroidota > Bacteroidia > Cytophagales > Spirosomataceae > Spirosoma. Next base: position 4,770 of record JAQBNX010000358.1, on the reverse strand, counting down.
GGAAAGTAATTGACCTGGACCCGATGACAAAGATTCAGGCGCTGAAAATCAGTAAGAAACTACCGGTATACGTTGAGGAAAAACCAATGGACATGCTGCTGAATGACGTAGAGTTTGGCAGTACGTTCGAAGACGTTCGGGACAAGCTGGTGCTCGAACTGCTGTACGGAACCGGCATCCGGCTGAGCGAACTTACCGGGCTAAAAACGGTGGATGTCAATCTATACGACAAAACGATTCAGGTTCTCGGCAAACGTAATAAGCACCGCATCATTCCCCTAACTCAACCACTGTTCGAGTTGATTCAGCAATACATCCAGCTGAAAAAGGAAGCATTTAACGATGAGGCCGATCAGAACGTATTGATTGTGAGCGACAAGGGAGTGGCGGCTTATGCAGTCCTGATTCAGCGTATTGTTAAACGACACCTCACCCTCGTGACGACGCTCGAAAAAAAGAGCCCGCATGTCCTGCGACATTCGTTTGCGACGCACCTGCTCAACCGGGGTGCCGACCTCAATGCCATCAAAGACCTGCTGGGGCATAGTAGTTTAGCCGCTACGCAGATTTATACCCATACCAGCCTGGAACAATTAAAAAAGACCTACGACCAGGCGCACCCAAAAGCAAAAAAATGAACATTGCTATGATGAGCCAAACGCTGTTTTACTTAATAGAGCAGCAACCAGCTTCCCAGAAAGCCGTCGACTACCTGCATCAGCAGGTTGATCTCTACCACCAGAATCAGCAGACGAGTATGTTCTACCGGGTTTTTACCGCCATGCCCCGTTTTGTGGGTAAGCAGCCCATCGACGTACCAGCCGATATGGCATTTACGCTTGAGCGGCTTCGCTCTGGCTTCCAGGTCAAGGGATGGACGATGGACCGGCTGGCGCGGGTATGGTGGTTACTTCAGTTACCCGCCGATAATGAGACAACCTACGTAGGCACCATAACCCAGCTTTTTAAAGCGGGCGAACTGAATGAGTTAGTCGCGTTGTACTCCGCCCTGCCGGTGCTGGCTTTCCCCGAAGCCTGGCGGTTTCAGGCTACAGAGGGCATTCGGAATAATATTGCCGATGTACAGTCAGCAATTATGCTACACAACCCATATCCAGCCGATTATTTTGATGAAGCTGCCTGGAATCAGTTAGTGCTGAAAGCATTTTTCACCGATAAGGACGTAACACAAATTACCGGCCTGGACGAACGCAAAAACGCCCGGCTGGCTCAGACGCTGGCGGATTATGCCGCCGAACGCCGGGCTGCCGGGCGCACCCTGCCACCAAATATAGAACGACTGCTGGCCTAATACCCCCGGTATACGATCCCGGCAGAAAGCATCAGCGAAGGACTACTGGTTTTTAACAAATTGTAGTTAAAAAATACGTGCTGGTACTGCGCCTGAATTTCGGCACCAAACTTCTGGTCGCGCCGACCAAAAAACTTGAGCCCTATGGCTGGGGCAACGGCGCCCTTAAACCCGGTTTTCTGGTCGGCTAGTGTGCCGTAGTAATTGGTGAAGTCTACGTAGGCAGCCCCGCCCGCTACCTGAACATATGGCCGAACAGCCGCTGAGTTTTCGGCGAAATAATAGGAGGCCGATACCATGGCTGGAATTGTGGTTAGCGTCCGGGTTTGGACCGCCGATACCGACTGGTCACCAAAATCATATACCTGCCTGCCCAGCCGCTGCTGGTTATATTGGTATCCTGTTTTGATGCCAAGCGAAAATCGCTTCGGAAAAAGCCATTCACCTTCCAGGGCGAGGTTAGCTGGCGAGATTCTGTCGATATAAGCTTTCTGGCCACCCATGGGCATTACTAGACCGTAGCGCGCCGAGAGGCTAAACGTTACGTACCGATCAAAAGGGGAAGCAAAAACGTCACTGGATTCATTTCTGTACTGGGCCTGTGCGGCCGTAGTAAAGGCCAATAAGGCAATTAATGCGGTTAGGCGTTTCATAGGGTTCACCGGCTGGTCTGTAAATAAGGTGATTGATTGAAGATGGCCGCTACGGCAGTCGACACAGCCTGCTGGTCGCTTATGTCCGTACCCCGAATGCTGGCGTCGTAGATGACGTTCAATTGAGGTTGGTTAGTGCTGGTTGGCGTAGTCACGGCTGGGGCGTTTTTCAGATCCACAATCTGAATCTCCCAATATTGATCGGCCACCTGATACGTATAGTAGCTGGGATAATAGGGTGAGTAACCATAACCTCCCAGGCCGCCAAACCCACTGCCGTACCAATAATTTGAATAATAGGAACTGTATGGATTGACGCCTACACCCGTATACCGGTTGTCGACCCGAATCACGGCTACACCCAAATCGGCGGGCTGGCCCTTACTGACGCGCTGAAACCCCCGGGTTGTCAGCCCGTTTGCCACGCTGGTCACGAGTTGGCCTTCGAGCGGGGTCAGCGACGGGCTGTAGCGGTCATTCGATTCCACAATGACCGAGTCGGGTAGGCTAAAAGTGCGGTATTGGGAAAAATTAACGCTTTGGTCGTGGTTCGTGATATACACAGCACTATCGTCCGGATTAAGGTCGGCAATGGCATTGTCGCGGCAGGCAACAAGCCCACCGCCAACCGTTAGTAGCACTACTACGTAGGAGAACCACCTTGCTGTTTGTTGTTTACGCATGTTCATCGCTGAGATTTGCTGTCTTGGTCTATACAATGAATAGACTACTTATACCTATCAAACGCACAGATGTTGGATAAGGTTGTTGAAATAAGGAGTGGCATAGGGAGAATTAGATTAGAATCTGCTTAAAAAGTCATGCTGGTCGGCGCTGAATTTTGCAGAACTTTGTAACCTTGCCAGCGACCATTGAACACTTTTAATGCTCAATCAATTATGAATTTCATGGATTCAATCGCGGGTATGTCTTTTTTCGACATGCACGTCCATATGATTTCCCGCACGACGGACGACTATCAGGCCATGGCCGATGCCGGCGTGGTAGCGGTTGTCGAACCTGCGTTCTGGATGGGTCAGCCCCGAACGGGTGTTGACTCATTTCGCGATTATTTTGCTACACTGGTTGGGTGGGAGCGGTTTCGGGCGTCGCAGTTTGGCGTACGGCACTACTGCACCATCGGCCTGAACTCGAAAGAAGCCAACCAGGAAGCACTGGCTGAGCAGGTTATGGAAATTCTTCCCCTGTTCATCTATAAAGAAGGCGTCGTAGGCATTGGCGAAATTGGGTTTGATGACCAGACGCGCGCTGAGGAAAAATACTACCGCGCCCAACTAGATTTGGCAAAAGAAGCCAGCCTGCCGGTACAGATTCATACGCCCCACCGCGACAAAAAGAAGGGTACCAGCCGTAGCATGGACATCGCCATTGAGCATGGCCTGGAGCCGGGGATGGTCATTGTGGATCATAATAACGAAGAGACTGTGCGCGAGGTGCTGGATCGGGGATTCTGGGCGGGCTTTACCATTTATCCGTTCACTAAAATGGGTAACGAACGCATGGTGGAGGTTGTGAAGCAGTATGGTCCCGAGCGGATTATGATTAACTCGGCCGCCGACTGGGGCGTTAGCGACCCACTAGCCGTACCGAAAACAGCCGCTTTGATGAAACAACACGGCATTTCGGGCGAAGCAATCAAACTCGTTACGTTCGGTAATGCCATAACTGCTTTTGCACAAAGCGGTCAGCTTAGTCTTGATGACCTTCTGCAACCGATGAGCATTGACCAGAGCCAGCGATTCAATGGCAGTTCGGTACTGCGTGGAGGACAGGCCCCGAGAATCGATAAAGAAGCGACAATCATTAAATAAGTTAATCTGTTACGTATCAGCCTTTCGTACGGAACAGGTTAGAGGCTCATTTTGAACAAGATTAAAGCAGTTTTATCGCTTACGCGCCCGGCCAACCTCGTTACGGCCATTGCCGACGTATTAGCTGGTATGGCGATTGCCGGGTATTTCCAGGCTTCTTATCCCATTCCTGCTCCCGTTGGGTGGCTTTGTCTCGCAACGATTGGTTTATATGGAGGAGGGGTTGTTTTTAACGATGTGTTCGATGCCGAACTGGATGCTGTTGAGCGGCCCGAGCGGCCCATTCCGAGTGGTATCGTGAGTAAGGGTCAAGCTATGGCGTTGGGCAGTGCCTTATTGGTGATGGGCATTGGCGCGTCATTCCTGGTAAACGAGACGGCTGGGTTGCTGGCCATTGCCATTGCTGTAGCCTCACTGGTATACGATCGCTTTGGCAAGCATAACAACCTGCTGGGGCCTTTGAACATGGGATTATGCCGCGGGCTGAATCTGCTATTAGGTGTAAGCATCCTACCCGATCAGGTTATGCCCTGGGCATGGGTAGGACTGGTGCCTATTGTCTACATAGCAGCCATTACCATGATTAGCCGGGGCGAAGTCCACGGAGGCAGCTCGACAACCCTCCGAGCGGCCGGTCTGCTGTATGCACTGGTTATTGGGTGCGTAGCGGCTCTGGCCCAGCGAAAACAGCAGTTGGGTACAGCCCTACCGTTCTTGTTGCTCTTTGGCTACTATATATTTCCGCCCCTCTGGCGGGCCGTGCGCGAACCCATTGGCCGCAATATTGGGATGGCTGTAAAGGCGGGCGTTTTATCGCTTATTGTCATGAATGCAGCCTGGGTAGCCGCATTTGCCTCCTTTCCGCTGGCCATCCTGGTATTCTGCCTCCTACCGTTGTCCCGTCTGCTGGCGAAAGTATTTGCCGTTACGTAAACAAAGCAGGGGCCGGGTTATAGAGCCTTTAGTCTGTTTT
>JAQBNX010000115.1 GCA_028288385.1 Spirosoma sp. | reverse complement strand
CGTGACGATACCATTGAGAACCATCCCCTCGTGAAGGTCATTGACCGACCGGACCCGGGCGTCATAGTCGAACACCGAAAGCGGGTCGCGGGGGTCGCGGCCGGGCTTTTCAAGTTCAGCTAGAATATCGCGCAGGGTGAGCAGGCCAACAGTATCGGTCACATACCGTTTGGGCGTAATCTGTTTTTGCAGGTCCGGCTTTTTTACCAGATCAGCTACCGTACTGCCCACATCGGCTGCCATCTGCTCCACAATGGCGTAGCGTTCGGGATGAACGGCGCTGTTATCCAATGGATTGGTGGCTTTTTCGATACGTAGAAAACCGGCACATTGCTCAAATGCTTTAGGCCCAAGGCGTGGCACTTTTTTAAGTTGCTCGCGGGACGTAAAAGCGCCGTTTTGTGCCCGGTAACTTACAATAGTATCGGCCAGTTGCGGGCCCAGTCCAGACACGTAGCGCAGCAGATAGGCACTGGCCGTATTGAGTGATACACCAACCTGATTGACACAGCTTTCCACGACCGCATCCAGGCTACTTTTCAGGTTGTTCTGGTCTACATCGTGTTGATACTGTCCCACACCAATGGATTTAGGATCAATCTTAACCAACTCGGCCAGCGGGTCCATGAGCCGACGGCCAATACTAACAGCGCCCCGCACCGTAACGTCGCGATCGGGGAACTCCTGGCGGGCCACGTCTGACGCTGAATAAATGGATGCACCCTGCTCACTGACCATGAATATGGGCAGAGCCAGAGCGAGGTTCTGCACAAACGCTTCGGTTTCGCGTCCGGCCGTGCCGTTTCCAATGGCAATCGCTTCAATTTTATGTTGGTCAATAAGTTGCCGGACCATCTGAGTTGCCTGCGTTCGCTGATTATCAGACTGAAACAGGTACAATACCGTATCGGCCACCATATTGCCCTGCGCATCCAGACAAACGGTTTTACATCCCGTTCGGTAGCCGGGGTCAATGGCCATAACCCGCTGTTGGCCTAAAGGCGAACTGAGTAGCAATTGGCGCAGGTTGTGGGCAAAAACCTGAATGGCTTCGGCATCGGCTTTTTCCTTGGATCGGTTACTAAACTCCGTTTCCAGGGCAGGCTTCAGCAGGCGTTTGTAGCCGTCGCGGATGGCCATTGCCAACTGATCCCGAATAGCCGAGACATTCGTGCGAATAAATTGCCGTTCGAGTCGTTCAATGGCCGCTTCCTCATCGGGACTAATTCCCACGGTTAGAAATCCTTCGGCTTCGCCCCGGCGCAGGGCCAGCAGCCGATGCGACGGTACACGACGGAGTGGCTCTGCATAGTCGTAATAATCTTTGAATTTCACACCCTCCGTTTCCTTACCCTTTTTAACCACGGATCGGATGAGGGCTTCCCGCTCAAACAGGTTCCGAATGCGTTGCCTGGCATCGGTGTCTTCGCTGATTCGTTCCGCCAGAATGTCACGCACTCCCTGCAAGGCATCGTCTATGGTAGGAACGGCATCGCAGACGTAGCGACGGGCAGCCTGCTCGGGATTTGTCTCGCGCTGGGTAAAGAGTGCGGTAGCCAATGGGTCGAGTCCCCGCTCGATGGCAATCGTTGCACGGGTTTTTCGCTTTTGCTTATAGGGTCGGTAAAGATCTTCAAGCTCTGTTAGCGAGTCGGCCGTTTCGAGTTTCTGGCGTAGTTCTGGCGTTAGTTTTCCCTGCTCACCGATTAATTTAAGAACTGCCTCCCGGCGTTTGTCGAGGTCCAGCAATTTTTGATACGCATCGCGGATTTGGGTAATCTGCACTTCGTTGAGTGGGGCGCCGTTGGGCAAAAGCGTAGCTTCTTTGCGGTAGCGGGCAATAAACGGAATTGTGGCTCCACCAGCCAGCAGTTCAAGGGTAGCTGATACGGATCGGACACTTAAACCTAAACGGGTGGCAATTCGCTGGTCAGGACGAATGGTAATGGCCGGCTCGGGGTGGGTCATGAAATTTTTCACTAAGTAGAACCGCAAAAATGGCTCCGGGAACCGATAGGGCAAAAAAAAACATGCCGCTTGGCATGTTTTTTAAAACGGGTGTCTTGGTATATCTTACGATTAAGCCATTTCGACGTTTACGGCGTTTAAGCCTTTCTTACCGCGTTCGACATTGAACTTAACCTTGTCGTTTTCGCGAATTTGATCGATGAGACCGGAAGCGTGTACGAAGATGTCTTCACCACCGTCATCGGGCTTAATGAAACCAAATCCTTTGGTTTCATTAAAGAATTTAACTGTTCCTGTTTGCATTGCTTGTTAAAATTTGAAACAAATGACGTTCCAAAAAATATATTTTCCAAATGTATACCAAAAAAATCATGACATTTTTGTGTACTGATTAATTGGTATCCAGTGCTTAAGTTAAATTAAGGTAAGACAATCAGGTTGTCTTCATCTCCAATTCAAGGTATTTGGGTTATCAAATTGTCACAACGCAACCGACTTTTCTGGCATAAATACACGGCCAATTCCTCCGCCTGACGGCTTTCTCTCTTCTGGCCTTTTTGTCTATCTTTGCCCGCGCAAAAAACGCCCCGCATGACACCATCCAACTACAAACGAATCCTACTCAAACTGAGCGGGGAAGCACTGGCCGGTCCTAATGGCTACAACATCGACCCCATTGTTCTGGAACAGTACAGCTTAGAGATCAAACAAGTCGTCGATATGGGCGTGCAAGTGGCGATCGTCATCGGTGGAGGCAACATTTTTCGGGGCGTGTCCGGCGAAAAGTCGGGCATTGACCGGGTGCAGGGCGACTACATGGGCATGCTCGCAACGGTCATCAATGCAATGGCCCTCCAGAGTTCATTTGAAAAGCATGGCATGTATACGCGCGTGATGTCGGCCATCAAAATGGAGCAGGTCTGCGAACCTTACGTGCGTCGGCGGGCGGTACGTCACCTGGAAAAAGGCCGCGTCGTGATTTTTGCTGCCGGCACTGGCAGTCCTTATTTCACCACCGACACCACAGCCAGCCTGCGGGCCATCGAAATTGAGGCCGACGTAGTGCTGAAAGGCACCAAAGTGGATGGTGTCTATACGGCCGACCCCGTAAAAGACGAAACCGCTACCCGCTATACGACAATTTCGTTTGAGGACGTTTACGAAAAGAAACTTAACGTAATGGATCTGACAGCTTTCACGCTCTGTCAGGAAAACAACCTGCCCATCATCGTTTTCAACATGAACAAGTCAGGCAATCTGCTTCGCCTAGCACAGGGCCAGCAAGTAGGCACCTTAATCAGTTCGAACCAGGCACAGTAAACCGATAAAAAGTTGTGCTGCCCTGCCGGCACAATCACCAAACGTTAGACTAATGGAAGAAATCGAGCTATACCTCGACGATGCAAAAGACACGATGGAGAAGGCCTTGAAACACCTATCCATCGAATTGACTAAAATTCGCGCCGGAAAAGCCAATGCCGGCATGCTCGACGGTATTCAGGTTGAGTATTACGGGACACCAACCCCTTTGATACAGGTGGCGTCTGTCAATACGCCCGATGCCCGGACCATTGTAATCAAGCCATTTGAGCGAAAGCTCATTGGTGAGGTGGAGAAAGCCATTCGTAATTCCAACCTCGGCCTGGCTCCTAATAACGATGGCGAACAGATACGGCTTAGCATTCCTCCCCTAACAGAAGAGCGCCGACGCGACCTTGTCAAAAAGGTGAAGCAGGAAGTGGAAGTTGCCAAGGTAAACGTCCGCAACATTCGTAAAGATACAAATGACGACATTCGCAAACTGACAAAAGACGGCGTGTCAGAAGATGCGGTGAAGATGGGCGAAGAGCGCGTACAAAAGCTTACCGACGCCTTCATTTCCCGCATCGATGAGACATTCGCAGCGAAAGAAAAAGATATTCTGGTGGTATAAGGCAACCCTAACCTACAGAAAACAGATGATACCGAAAGAGATAAAGCTGGCATTGGTTCTGGCCGTTGGTTTAATGGCCTGCGAAGGGGGAGTTTTCAAGAAAAAGAACTGCAAGACCTGCGAAACCATCACCTACGGCCCGCAGCAAACAGAGACTAATCGAATTACCCACAAAGTGTGTGGGGAGGATCAGGTTTCTGCCCACATTACGGCCAATACCGTTAGCACGAGTAGTCTAACTGTTGTTACAACCTGTCAATGAAACAACGGTTGCAAACCGTAGTGCCCACTTAACGGCGGGTAAAATAGCCAGGGTAATTAATCAACAAATGGGAGCCTGTTATAGGTTAATATGAGGAAGAAATAAGTAGGCACAAAATAAGCAAACGAGTCCGGCCGCTACACCGGACTCGTTTGCTTATAACTTACCTTAACAATCCACCTGCCCGCAATTCCGTTTTCTGCTAAACCCCTATCTTTGGGCTGCGTATCAAATTTGTTTATGAACCGACCTTCTCTCTTTCATCAACTGCGTCCACACCTTATTGCCGTGCTGGGGCTGCTGGTGCTGGCTATCATTTATTTTTCGCCGGTGATGTCGGGCAAAACCCTTTCCATGTCCGATGTGCAGCAAGCGTCGGCGTCGGCGCGGGAAATCCGCGAAATTGCCAAGGCAACGGGCGAAAAACCCCTGTGGACCGACGCCGTTTTTAGCGGGATGCCGGGCTACATGATTGACTTCAACTACCCATATATCTTTGTCTATAAAGCGGTGATGGCCGTAATCGGACTGCTGCCCAACACAGCTAGCGTCGTGTTTATGGTCATGCTGGGAGCCTATCTTCTGCTCGTTGTGCTGGGCTGCAATGCCTGGGTATCGGCGCTCGGCGCAGTGGCTTATGGCTTTGGTACGTTCGGCATCGTCAGCCTGGAAGCGGGCCATATTTCTAAACTCTTTGCGATGGCGTTCGGGGCGGGTCTGCTGGCAGGTGTGGTACTCTGTTTGCGCGGACGCTACTGGCTTGGCGCGGCCATAACGGGACTGTTCGGGTGCATGGAACTCGGAGCCAACCACATTCAGATTACGTACTATCTGTTTTTGACCATCGGCCTATACGTGCTTATTGAAGGAATCGCGCTGGTTCGTGCCGGGCGTGGCAGGCAGTTAGCCTTAGGTCTGGCAACGCTGGCCGTTGTGGGCGTCATAGCGGCCGGGAGTTTTGGCAAACGGCTTCTAGTACTCAATCAATACACCAAAGAAACCATTCGCGGCACGTCGGAACTGACCGCGAAGACAACCAACCCCGACCGGTCCCGCTCCGGAATGCCGGACCACGGCGTACCGGCCGACGCGGGAAAATTTGACGGCACTACGTCGAAGAGCGGCTTGGACAAGGATTATGCCTTTAGCTATAGTTACGGCAAGGCAGAGACCTTAACCCTCCTTGTTCCCAATGCATATGGTGGTTCGTCGGGCGGGGGGCTGTCGACGGATTCTGATTTTTATAAAGCGCTCGTTGGCAAAGGTCTCGACCCGGCAGCGGCCAAACAGTTTACCGAACTCGGCGCTCCCGCTTACTGGGGCGATCAGCCAATGGTGGGCGGTCCGGCCTACGCGGGCGCGGTGCTCCTGTTCCTGTTTGTGCTGGGCATGTTTATTATTCCCGGACACATCCGCTGGTGGCTCCTGAGCGCTGCACTGCTGATGATTATGCTGGCATGGGGCAAAAATCTCCTCTGGTTCAACGGCTTTCTGTTCGATTTTCTCCCTTATCTGAACAAGTTCCGGGCGATGACGATGGCACTTTGCCTGGCCCAATTGTTCATTGGAGCAGGAGCGGCTCTGGCCGTGCAGATCCTTGTCAGCAAGCAGTGGACGCTGGCGCAACTGCGACAGCCCCTGCTAGTTAGCCTCGGTCTGACGGCGGGAATGGCCCTGGTGCTGGCTTTGTTGGGCGGTACGTTGTTTTCGTTCCAGACACCTACCGACCTTGACATGCTGAGCCGTTATTTTGGCGAAGCAGGCAAAGAGTTTTTGCCGGCACTCATCAGCGATCGCCAGGGGCTATTACGTAGCGACGCCTTTCGGTCGCTCATTTTGATTTTGCTGACGGCGGGTGTCGTGTGGGCCTTTGTGACAAACAAAATCAGGCCGGTCGTTTTCTATCCTCTTCTGCTGGCTATCGTCGTCTTTGACCTGTTTGGGGTGGATAAGCGTTTTCTGAACAATGCCGACTTCATCTCTAAATCGCAGGCGGCCCAAATTTTTGAGCCGACTCCTGCCGATGAGCAAATTCTGCAGGATAAGTCACTGGGCTACCGGGTTTTCGACCAGACGGTCGATTTCATGAATAGCAACCGTACTTCGTACTTTCACCGGTCAATTGGTGGGTATCATGCCGCCAAACTTCGCCGGTATCAGGAGTTGGTAACGTATGCTTTTCCGGGCAATACGCTCAACATGCTCAACATGCTCCATACGAAGTACATCATTCAGGCCGGACAACCTAACCCAGCTACTCCGCAGCAGCCAGCCGGACCGGTGGCTATTCCTAATCCTGAGGTGCTGGGAGCGGCATGGTTTGTCAGTACGGTAGTACCCGCGGCTGATGCCGATGCGGAACTGGCTGCTATGAAAACGCTGAACCCGCGCGATTCTGCCGTTGTCGACAAGCGGTTTATGGCGCAGCTTGGCGGTTTACCTGCTACGCTGGATCATACCGGCAGTTCCATTCAACTGACGAGTTACCGGCCCGACAAACTAATTTACCAGTCCAACGCCGTGCGCGACGGACTGGTGGTATTCTCCGAGATTTACTACCGTGGGCAGGAAGACTGGCAGGCGTTCATCGATGGAAAACTCGCACCGCACCTTCGGGCCAACTACGTGCTGCGGGCTATGCGTGTTCCGGCTGGCAAACACACCATTGAGTTTCGATTTGACCCGCCAGCCGCTAAAACCGGTGATATCATCGACCTGATTTGCAACGTCCTACTGATTTTACTAATCGGTTTTGTGATTTTCCATGAAGGCAGAACCCGACGTTCTCTGTCGACAACAGTTCCTGAGCCGATGGTGCCAATCGCACCTGAGCCAGTGACAGCCTCACCTAAACCCGCTAAAGTTAAAACGCGTTGATTGACAGGTAAAGAATCGGTAGGAGACTTGCTGTTTGTAATTCATTACGCCAGTCCCTGTCCTCAAGCTGCCATGTGCTGCCCCAGGTAACTTGTTTCAATAGTATGGCCTATTACGTCATCGCAGTTGTAAGTTCTATGTCTTCGGGTGAAGCAAAGAATTCATTACCAGCTGACTTTTTCGTGACTTTCAGGTTTGATTGGTAACTAAATCATAATGCCGATAGCAAAGGTAACTTGCGGCTATAATCAGCAAAATCGCCAAGCTGTTTCATTCATAATCAGCACTTTATATATAAACACCAAAGAGTTATACTAGTTAGGTCAAAACAAAAGAGTGCCATTCAGTATGGACTGAAGGCACTCTTTTGTTTTGACTAAAACTATTCTTACGCTTTTTCTTCAGCCGGTTTTGGTTCAGCCGGCTTGGGAACTGTAAGCTTGCTCGACGTACGGGGACGGGTAACGCCATGAGAACCCATTGAAATCTTACCCCTTCGTGATTTTTTGTCTCCTCTTCCCATAACTTTAACGTGGTTTGTTAATCACTCTCCTGTTTACTACCGGTAAGGTACGCCATTTGTTTGGGTATCTGCCCATTCCGTTCGACAGGGGTTGCACCTTTAGGGACGTTATT
>JAQBNX010000340.1 GCA_028288385.1 Spirosoma sp. | reverse complement strand
ATTCCCTTCTATTGTCAGGTGGTTTATGTCGATAAAAACGGACGGGATGGGAGTGTAGCCAGTTCCTTCTATCGCGAACTCATCGATGGTTCCGAGATTGAGGTGACCAACCTAAATCAGGACGAATCAGTACGGCTGAAGGTTTACGAAAATCCGGCTGATCTGAGCAAGTTTGTGGCGTCGCCAACTGTGAAATCCTGCAGTAAAGGGCAAACAAATTTAGATGTACGCTCATTGAAAATACCCTCATCGGCAACGCCAATGACTTTTACCATTAAATTTCCATGCAAGAATGTTGATGAAAAAGCTCTGCCTGAATCCGTAGTCGCTCAATTCCGGGAAAGCGGAACGGCTACCTGGCAGAACCTGGTTACACTAAACCGAAAAGACATCAAAAAGGATTTGTTACAGGGCGCTACCTATAAAGTCGCTTACGGTAAACGCTATGATCTGCGGGTAAAAGTGCTTGGATTCAACTTTGAGCAGAGTAACCTGTTGCTTGATAAAAATGACTGGCTAGTTCCCATTCGGGGAAAAGAATTTTGTAAGAAGTAGATAGGCCTGACAGGTTGAATTTTTTGTTGCCGGTTAAAGGTGTGTCGTTCTGAACACAACCTTTAACCGGCATTTTGTTTCTGCACCCTATATTTAGGCGTTTATCCGTTTGGCTCGTATGAAATATATTCTCCACTGCTCAATACTGTTTGTTTTACTGAACAGTACGTCATTTGCGCAATCGGCGCCTGCCAGTAACTACATTCGGGACAACTTCCAGAAGTTTGAATATAAAATTCCGATGCGCGACGGCACTAAACTGCATACCGCCGTTTATGTGCCAAAGGAGGCCTCAGCCAGTAACAAGTTTCCATTTCTAATGCAGCGAACGTGTTACAGCGTGGCTCCCTACGGTCCCGATGCTTATCCCAACTCCGTTGGTCCGTCGCCTACACTCATGCGCGACAAGTATATTTTTGTGTACCAGGATGTGCGGGGCCGGTGGGCTTCTGAGGGTAAATGGACCAACATGACGCCGAATGTGCCCGACCCACAGCCTGCCAATACGAAAGGACGTAATAAATCGAAAACAGCCGGATCGCCAGACGAGAGTTCGGACACCTACGACACCATTGAATGGTTATTGAAAAATGTGCCCAACAATAATGGCCGCGTAGGGCAGTGGGGAATCAGCTATCCTGGTTTTTACACGGCCGCGTCGCTGCCCGATGCGCATCCCGCCCTGAAGGCAGCTTCGCCCCAGGCTCCCGTGTCGGACTTTTTCTTCGATGACTTTCACCACAATGGAGCCTTTATCCAGGCCTATCTGTTCACGTTTCCGGTTTTCGGGATCCAGACCCCCGGCCCAACCACGAAAGCATGGTACGATGATGCGTTCATAAAAACCGGCTCCAAAGACGGCTTCCAGTTTCAGTATGACCTGGGTCCGCTCAAAAACGCCCAGAAATACTATAAAGACAACTTCTATTGGCAGGAAACCGTTGAGCACCCAAATTATGATGCTTTCTGGCAGGCCCGCAGTATTCTGCCTCACCTCAAAAACGTCCGGCCGTCTGTGATGACCGTTGGGGGCTGGTTCGATGCCGAAGATCTGTATGGTCCGCTGAACATCTACAAAACGATTGAAAAAACCAGCCCCGGTACATATAATACACTGGTGATGGGGCCGTTTGGCCACGGCCGGTGGTCGCGCGAAACGGGTCATACCCTGCACAGCAACATTTACTTCGGCGACAGCATCGCTACGTTTTACCAGCGAAACATCGAAGCTAAATTCTTTAATAGCTTCCTGAAGGGTGATGGTAAAACAGGCCTTCCCGAAGCCTACCTGTTTAACACGGGCCGCAACGAGTGGCGCACGTTCGACAAATGGCCCGCCCCCTATGCCCAACCCATGACGTTTCGGCTGGCGGCAAACGGCCAACTGGCACAGGGTAGCACGGGTACCAATGCCTACTCAGAATTTGTCAGCGACCCCATGAAGCCCGTACCGTATACTGAAGACATCACCACTACGCAGGGCTTCACACCATTCAACTATATGTCAGAAGACCAGCGATTTGCGGGTCGTCGGCCCGACGTGCTGGTCTTCCAAACCGACGTACTGACCGACGATATGACGCTGGGTGGGGAGATTATGGCAAAGCTGAAAGTGAGCACGACCGGCACTGACGCCGACTGGGTTGTGAAACTGATTGATGTCTATCCGCCCGACGAGCCAAATCACGCCTTCATGCCTAACCAGAACATTACGCTGGGTAACTACCAGCAGATGGTACGTTCAGAAGCCATGCGCGGGCGGTTTCGCAACTCGTTTGAGAAACCCGAGCCATTTAAACCCGGCGAACTGACAGACGTTAACTTCCGGCTGCAGGATGTGTTACACACCTTCAAAAAAGGCCACCGGGTAATGATACAGGTGCAGAGTACGTGGTTTCCGCTGATTGACCGCAACCCACAAACCTACGTAGAGAACATCTTTAAGGCCGACGCTAAAGATTTTCAGAAAGCTACGCACCGTGTTTATGACAATTCAGTTATTGAGGTGCAGGTATTGAAATAAACCAGTTGGAGAATAATAGGGTTATTTAATTCTATGGCTGGCCCTGCTGAATCGGTAACCACGCTAATACATTAAAGTCTTTATGAAAGCTATCTGGAACGGGCAAATCATTGCCAATAGTGACGATACCATAGTCGTTGAAAACAATCATTATTTCCCAAAAGAGTCTGTTAACTCTGAGTATCTGACCTCAAGCGAAACCCAGTCTACCTGCCCCTGGAAAGGGCAGGCCTCCTATTATTCGCTGTCAGTGGATGGCCAAATGAATGAGGATGCCGCCTGGTATTACCCGGAGCCTAAG
>JAQBNX010000339.1 GCA_028288385.1 Spirosoma sp. | reverse complement strand
AGAATCTTGGTTTTGTTGCCATTGGCGGGTAGTCCGCCCGCATCGGCCAGCAGGCGGTATTGGCGCGTGGCCGCATCGTAGCGGATGGTTGCATGCTGGCGGCTGACGGATAAGTTCGGCTCACCACGCACCGGATCGTAGCCCGGTTCGCCTTCATCCAAAAACGCAATGTCGTTTGTCCTGACTCGGCCCGACGCCGTTTGCACCATCTGGCCACGGCCAACGCGAAAATCGGTCTGGACGGCCGGATCCAGCAGATAGCTCTCCTCAGCGGTTTGTCCCGTCAGCACCCGCACCCGGGCCCGCAGCGGCTTTTCCGTTGCCGGACGGATAACCTCAAGCCCCAGATTGCCCTGCTGGTAGGTGCATTCGGCGGGTAACTCATCGCGAACGAAGTGCCAGACAAAGCGCCAGTTGGGTGCAAAGCGAATGTAATGGTCTGCCAGGTGGCGGCTTAGTTCCTGCTGAAAATGGCCCGGCTGGTTCGCATACAAGGCAACGGCCATTCGGTCTTCCTCGGCCTTATCAGTACATCGTATCCACAGGGCAAGACCGGTCGGCAAGCCTTCGGTCTCACTGCTGTAAGCCCCTAATTTTTCGACAATGAACCCATACAACAACTCACGCTGGCGGGGGGTAGACGGTAATCTGGATTGGGTCGGAGCAGGTTCGCTTTGGACCGGAACAGGGGTCGATGGGGTGTCGGCAGTGGGTGTGCCCAGTCCGAACGCCTGCTTCAGATTTTTCAGGAAGGTCATACATGGATGAGTTGATTAATAAAACGCAGATTCTCAAAATTCAGCAGCTACGTGCTTCTTTTTTCTGATTTTAAAATGTCCCTAAATAACCACGGTCCTTCAAAATAGGCGCTACAACCGTATTAGCCAGCTTAACGGCATCGGCCGACGACTCACCCAATTCCATTCGAACGCAGGTGACGGTATGAGAACGCCCGTTTGGTGTGGGCGCAAAAAACACATACCAGCCGTCGTTACGTTTCTCACCCAGCACCATCCGTTCGGGTGTTCCGGTTTTGCCCGCCACCCGACTGATGCTGATTTTAGACCGCCCACCCGGATTAGACTGTTCAATCATAAAGTCGCGCAATTTATCGGCATAGTCCGGCTGGCGGGTCAACGCCACGCCGGGAGCTACGGGAGTGGCTTTCCCTCCCCGACGTATAACGTAGCGCGACGGCTGCATGACACCCCGGTTGGCAATTGCCCCCGCCATGCGGGCCAGCGCTACGGGTGTAGTAGCGAGCTGCCCTTGACCCCAGGCCAACCCCGAAAACTCACCCCGGTAGCGCTTGGGATAACTCATAATCTTGTAGAGGTTTCGCCGAACTACGAACGAAGAGTCGTGCCAGTGCTGCAGGATTTGAGCCCTGTCGGCAGGCGTATGCGTGTCGTTGAACGAATACCCACCAACGTAATCGATATTCATACCCGTAGCTAAGTATAGGTTCGCCATCTGGTTATCCAGGGAGTAATCATTGGCGATGCGGATGAAATAGACGTTGCTCGACCGGACAATGGCCTGCCGCATATCGACTCGCCCCCCACAGGGCTCACTTTCTACCTTGCCCCGGCGAATAATTTCTCCACAACTTATGGGGAAACTGACTTTAGTACCATCGATACCTAATTTATTAAGGGCCGCCGTTGCCGTCATAATTTTTGCCGTTGAGCCGGGAGCGGTGGGATACGTCATGGCCAGATCGCGCTCAGTAACTAAGTACGGCAATTTAAGTCGGTCGCGATCAGGGAGGGACAGCTCGTCCGGACGTTGCAGGTTTGGCAGCGGATGCAGCGCCGAAGCCAGCACCTCCCCGGTAGCTGCATCCAGTACCGCCACCGACAGGCGCTTATCATTGTATTCAGACCCGGCCAGCGCCTTCTGCAAGGCTACCTGCAGGGCTGCATCCACGCTTAGGTTCACGTTACGATTGCGATTTTTGTGTTCGGCCACCACGCGTCCGTCTATACCACCGCGCAAGGCTGTTGCCAGTTCGCGGTAATCGTACAGCGGCAGCGTAAGAGTGCGGTTCACGGCGGGCGTAAATCGATCGGCGCGGTAGCGACTGGTTAGCAGGGCGTTTTGCCGGGGGTGGTTGTCGAAGCCCCGTAAATCGCTCAGGTGAGCCGCTTCGGCAAAGTAGCCGTTTTGCTGCCCCCAGAACAAACGCGTATTGACATCCCCTACCCAGAAAAAAAGTTGTTCACCGAAGGGATAAAACCGCTGAAGCCGACGACGGGTCAGGTTGGTTACCGCGTTTGGATCGAGGCCCGCCTGCTGGAGTTGAGTCAGATTCCGGCGCAGGGTGTCGGGCGAACTGGTCGCCAGCACTCGTCCGGCGCGGTCATACAGCGTTCCGGCCGCCAAGGCATCGGTCAGGCGATTAATACGTGGATTGTAGCTGTACACGGGCAGGCCATCGCGGCTCAGCACCCGGCTGGGCCGCACAATGTAATCGGTCCAATTAAGCAGCGCTACCTCGCCCGCCCTTCCGGCCAGCACGAGCGCCCCAATAAGAAACCCGGCAATGCCCGTGGCTAATACCGGGTCGTAGTGTTTTTCGATATAGTCGTGCTGGAGACTCTCACCCGGCCGATTCGCCACGGCAAATACGACACCCATAGCCGTCAGATTAATGATGAGCGATACGTTGCCATAGCTCAGAAACGGCACGGAAATACCCGTCAGCGGCACTAGCCCCAGTGACCCACCGGCAATCAGGAGAAACTGCACACCGGTAGCCAAAGCAATGCCCGCACAGAGATAAAAGCTAAACGGCTGACCCGACCGGCGTGCATGGAGCATGGTACGGTGGAGTAGCAGGAACAGTAATCCAAAAACAGCCACTAAGCCCAGCCAGCCTAGTTCTTCGGCCAAACTAGGCAGGATCATGTCGGTGTGGGCAGCCGGCATAGCTGTTGCAAATCCTTTCCCCAGTCCCTGCCCGAACCAGCCACCCGTTGCCAGCGTCCAGAAACTATGCGCCAGGTGATCACCCCCGTAGACGTCGTTATTCCAGGGGCTGAGCCACATGGCCTTGCGGTCGGCCAATCGATCGCCCACCACCGGGACCTGGTCACCAAAGGCAAAAGCCGCCATCACCAGCACGAGCAGCACCGGCCCCTCGGCCAGCAGTCCCAGCCAGCCCGATGACGTCGTGGTGTGGGCATGGCCGCGCCAGACCAGCAGCAGTATGGCTACTCCCAGGCCCACAAGCGTAGTTGTCAGACCAGGCAACTGCCACAAAGCCAGCCCATAAATCAATCCGGCCAGCAGGGTTATGCCGAGTGTTTGTCGGGCAATGGTATAAAATAGGAGGAATGTAAACCCAATAACCAGCGCCGGACCCATATCACCCAGCAACAGGTACAGACCCATCAGGATACCCGTTCCAAGGAATACACCGGTGCTTACCCGCAAGCGCCACCGCAGATCGGGCAGGGTGCGGAGTTGCTCTTCGTGGGCAGCAAAAAAGCCAGCCAAAAACAGTAGCATCAAGTATTTGGTCAGTTCGCTTGGCTGAAACAGCAGACCTCCCAGGCGGAGGTTTACCCGCACGCCACTACCCTCAGGCCCCGTTCCGAACGCCAGCGTCAGGCCCGCCAGCCCAAAGGCCAGCAACAACCACGTCCAGCCCGTGAGCCGGAAGGTTGCTCGTTTGCGGAAGTTCAGCAACGGATCGAACCACCAGCGGGTATAGAATCGCCCGATGTGTAGCTGCGATACGATGGTCAGTCCTAACAGACCCAGGCCAACGCCCAGCACCGCCTGCCCACCATAGAAAGTGTCCTGCAAGGGGTCCTGAATGGCTAAAAGCGTTAGCACAGAGATACCCGTGAGAAGCATTAGAATAGGGAGCAGCAGGGGATCGGGCTGGAACTGACGTAGTGACCATACCAGGTGAACAAGCCAGAACCCCAGCAGAAATAGGCCAACCTGCAGCCAGAAAGCCTGGCGAAACTGTGAGGGGGTGCGTACCGTAAAAGAGTGGTCGCCTTTCAACTGCCCGTAGGCCACCGGGCCAATCAACCGCAGGGTATGCGGACGGGCCGTGAAGGTGAAGTCTGCAGAGCGGGCAAGGCGGGCCGAACCACGACGACCCCCAAACTCAAAACCCGGTTTGAGCGGCAACACGCTATAGGCTCCGTCGGTGCGCAGCCCCGCAAACGTAAACCGGCCATCAGCATCGGTGCGGGCGTAGGAGAAGGAGTCAGGACGCTCGTCATCGCTACGCTGGGCAGGTCGGTGCTGCTTAAGTTGTACCAGCACGTCTGGCATGGGCCGGGCCTCCGGCGATGTATCCAGCACCTGACCGGCAATCTGTACGCCACCCACACCCACTACGGATGGGTACAGCCGGGGCTGGTTCAGTTCCCGTCTGTATAAAAGTGAATCGAAACCGATCTGCTGCCGCGATACGCGCAACCGACTTTGGAAATCAGCCCCACCTATTGGGCTTTGCCACGCTATGGGTGTTCGCAAGGAAAAGGCCCGTTTGTTAATAGCACCTACGTTGTCGGGGGTTCCCTCACGACGTAGTTTGATGGGCAGCGAATCTGCTACCAGGCTAATATCACGGGGGTCTGTGAGGTAGTTGCCCTGTTGGAGTAACCGCTGAATAGCAGCAGCCCGAAGACCCGGTTGTAGATTTAGTTTAGTTCCACTAGCGTAGTTACGCTCAGCTTCGTCTAAGGCGGATTGCCGGTTAACGTATAAGCGCGTAAATAAGACCAGTAACAGAACCGTTGCCCCTAGCAGGTAGCCGCGTTCGGACGATAACAGACTAAACTTCATTGTATGTAAATGAGAGGAAACGTGTTTTTAAACAGACGTATTGCCAGACTGGCGATCTAGTTTTGAACTTTAACGAACTCTCATTTGAATAAACCCTTAAAAAAAGCCATCACTGAGTGGTATCGGCAGGCATAAGGGCAGTGGAATCCGTTACAGTACTTCTGTTTACGGATGAATCAGCACCAGGTTGATGCGCTGATATGGTCTCAAATTCACTACTCATGCCCTCCCCTTCTTCATTGGACCTGGTGACAGCTGAAGTATCAGCAGTTGGTTCTGCATCGACTTGCTGATAGCTGGGTTCCGTTTTTGTAATCGAATCGGTCCTATTTGTCGAACGGTCCGCCGACTGATGAGGTACCCGACTGTACAGACCATACGCCATTCCTGCCAGTACTATACCGACGGCTCCCCACCAGGTCCAACCACGATCGACCAAATTAATTAGCCTAGCCGTTGGTGGGTCCTCTGGCCCACCCCTTAAATTGACCGCTTCCGCTACAGGTCGGGCAACCGGTCCAGTTACAGTCTTCTGTGTAACCAACGGCAACCCCTGAGCAGCCCGGTTAGCTTTGAGGTATTCCAGCCGACTCTGTTCAAGCAAAAGTTCCAGTTGGTCGGTGTTGTGAAGACGGTTCTGTGGGCTGCGAGCCAGCAGACTCGTTAGCAACATGGCTAAACTTGGTGGCAGTGACTGGCCCGATGGAAGTTTTGGAGTGGGCAGGGGAGCCGTTAATACCTGTTGCATGAAAAAGGCCAGTCCCGTTTCGTTCTGTAAGACAAAAGGCACCCGACCCGTCAAGCATTCGTATAACACGACACCCAGGGCATAATAGTCAGCGGCTTCGTCGACATGGCGGGGGTTGTCGAACTGCTCGGGTGCTGCGTATTCATACGTCATCAGCGACTGGCCGGTACGCGTGCGGGTGCTTTCATCGGCTCGCAGTTTGGCAATGCCGAAGTCGGTCAAGAGGAAGTGCAGTTCACCACTAACCAGGGGACGATACAGGATATTTTCGGGCTTTATATCCCGGTGGACAACCTGCAGAGGGTGCATGGCTCGAAAAGCACCCGTTAACTGCAAGCCCAGCCGGATGGTTGTGGGAACATCCAGGTGCCCATTCTGACAGAGTAAACTACGCAAATCGCCCCCTTCCACAAAGTCCATCACTACGTAGGGCATAGCTGTACCCAACTGAACCTCCCGGACCCGAACAACATTATGATGGTCAATCCCGGTCATGATCTGCGACTCGCGTTCAAAGCGTCGAAGCAGGTCAGCCTGGGTGGCGAAAGCGTATTGTTTAATTGCCACTACGTCACCGGAAGGTAGATGCCGGGCTTTCAGCACCCGGGCATTGCCCCGGCCCAGTTCCGCTAACACTTCATAATCCGGCAAATGCTGGTTAAAACTAACGGTTGCCATGCAATATTATGGGTTATGGAACGTGGTGCTGATACTGTCCGGGCGCACGGCATCAGCCCTTAGTACACGAGCGTTGAAGGTGGTGCCCCGCTGGCTGTCGGGGGCTTTCCTAACCACGTCAGCATCCGGGCCAATCTTATTGAAATACATTATGGTCGACTTAAAAAGGTCGCCGTTTTCTTTTACGTACTCTACCTGTACCGCTACCTGTTTAAACGTAACAACCGATGGGTTTACCAACCGAACCGACAGCCCTTTCACACCACCAAACAAGCCAGTTCGTCCCCCAAAGGCAGTGGCTTCCAACTGTTTTTCGGCCTCAGCTACCTGCTCCATATACCGTTGCCGGGCCAGGTCTGCCCGACGCTGGGCTTCTTCAGCCTCACGCGCGGGGTCGTCTGTCACGATCTCGTTGGGCTTTGCGGCCGTTGCAACCGATTCAGTCGGGGTTTGCCCAACGGGTTCCGGCCGATCACTTTTGGACGATAACCAATAAGCTGCGGCAACGCCTGCCAGCAATACAACCCCAGTCAGAACGACCATGGGCCAAATTCGGCGCCGGGGGCGAGTGGTTACAGCAACGTTAGCCGTAGCCGGGCGGGGAGGCTGCACTACCGGCGCCGGACGGGTGGCCCCAACGGGTGCTACTGGTCGACTGGTCTGGTTTCGAGAAGCCTGGGGTGTTGCCAATTGGCCTGTTTCCTGGTGCAGTTGCTCAACTTCGGCTTGCTTAAGAGCCAGTTTTATCAGATCGGGATTGTGAATACGCTCCGTCGGATTTTTGATTAATAGTTGCCGAATCAGCGTATCGAGACTAGTGGGCAGGGGCTGGTTAGCAGGCAATACCGGCTCTGGCGGGAGAAGGGTCAACACCGCATTCATGAACGTTGCCATACCCGTTTCGCCCCGCATGGGAAAAGGCACCTGGCCCGTCAGGCACTCATATAGTACCACGCCGAAGGCATAATAGTCAGCAGCTTCGTCGACATGGCGGGGGTTGTCGAACTGCTCGGGTGCAGCATATTCATACGTCATCAGCGACTGGCCGGTCATGGTTACGGGCTGCTGATGCAGCCGGGCGACGCCGAAGTCAGTTAAGAGAAAATGAAGTTCGCCACTCGCCAGTTTATGATACAGGATATTTTCGGGCTTTACATCACGATGGACAATGCCCTGCGAATGAATCACACGAAACGCACTAAGCACCTGCAGGCCCAGGCGGATGGTCATTTCAACGGATAGCGACCCCTGCTCGGTGATCAGTTTTCGTACGCTGCCGCCATCAACGTAGTCCATGACGATATACGGCAGCTCGGCATCTAAGCGCACTTCACGCACCCGGACAATGTTAGGGTGCTCCATCTGGGTCATAATGACCGATTCGCGCTCGAAACGCCGGAGCGTATCCGCATCGGTGTTGAGTGAAAAATGCTTGATAGCAACTAAGTCGCCAGTGGCGATGTGCCGGGCTTTCAGCACCCGGGCGTTGCTGCGGTTGATTTCGCCCAGTACGTCGTAACCCGGAAAATGCTGATTAAAACTGACAGTTGGCATAAACGTTAAGGCGTTCGAACAGAATCAGAATAGTTGGATGTATCAGCTCGTGCCGACGAATCGGACAGGGTAGACCCGGTTGCGTTCGGCTTAGCCGGTGCGGGTGTTGCATATTGCCACCAGACTGCTACTACCAGCAGCAGGGCCAGTAACAACAGAACCAATTTGCCATTCAGGTTCCGGGCCGGAGTTGGTTTCGATACTAAATTAGCGACTGGTATGGAGGCAGGCATTGGCTGCGTAATGCCTGCTTTTATCGTAGTCGGTTTAGGGGTAACCTCATTGGGCACTTCGCCCGACGGAACTGGATATTGGGCCAGCACAACCGTAATATTATCGTGCCCGCCCTGCTCGTTGGCCTGTCGGATTAGTTCGACCACCTGTTCCTCTACCGACAGGGGTTGCGTCAAAACGTCCGTTACTTCAGCCCGGTTAAGCATATCCGTCAGCCCATCGCTACATAGCAACAACCCATCACCGGGTAAAAAATCAGTTTCCCCAGATTCCAGAAAGTCGGGATCGTCAACCCGATGGGCCATGGAGCCAACATCCCTAAGAATCTCATTCCGGCGGGGGTGGCTCATGGCCTCCCGTTCACTTAGCTGGTTGGCATCTTCCCGAAGTCCGACCATAGAATGATCGCGGGTTAGTTTTTCCAGTTGCTGGTGCCGAAACCGGTACAGGCGCGTATCACCCACGTGAACAAACAGCAGCCTGCCCGCGTCAGGATCAGCGACGGCGGCTGTTAAGACGCAGCACATACGGGCCAGGGCGGGGTCCTGCTGCCGCTGCCGGACAATCTGGTTATTGGCATGTACAACGGCTTCGCGGAGCATTGTCAGCGTATCGCCGGTTGGCGCGGCCATATATTGCACAATGGAGTCTTTAGCCAGAGCTGCGGCCTGGGCGCCCCCGGCATATCCCCCAACACCGTCGATCACAACAAGCAGCACATCATGGTCGGACCAGAGGGGCAACGTAACAAACGTATCCTGGTTGTCCTGCCGGTGTTGACCGACGTCGGTTTTGCCGGCGATGCGCAATGAAGTCATAGCGTACAGTTGGGTGGCGTAAGTAGGTCTCGGGCTATAAGCGTCTCGGCATTTTCGTAGGTTCGTTGTTCGGATGTCTAAAGACTAAATACGAAAAACCGCCTTCACAATATACGTCAAGAGAACGAATTCAGCGCGGCAATTAGCGAGGCAAGGTCCTAAAATGCCGCACGATCAGCAATAGGACAAATGCGCTCAGCAACAGAGCAACCAGGGTATCGAGCATGGAGTCAAAGGGTAGATTGGAAAGCCAGGGTAACAACGCCATTGAGTAGAATCTGGGACGGGCTGGGCAACTCAACCCAGGCTGGATTTGCGGGTTCACTACGTGCCACCACCCGCTCGTTCAGGCGGGTTTCGTGCTGACTGAACGACGCTAGTTGAAAAACTTGGGTTGAAGCGTCGTATCGAATTCGGGCATGCGGATTTGATACGTAGGGTGAAACCAGCCGGATGTAATTGGCAAAAGCTTCATTATCCGGCTCCTGGCGGGCGATGACTACCTCCGGATCTTTCATCCAATACGTTTGTTCCGTATTCTGGTCAGCCATGTAACAGTCAATGCGGGCTAGTGCGTCGGGACGAACAGGACTCTGTACCGTAGATGAGTTAGACACAGCACTTGGCAGGGCAACTGCTGGTGTCAGTTCGACATGCTCGGTGGGCGGGGTGTTCGTACTAAGCAATGTGGGGTCAATCCGAATGGCAAAGGCACCCGACTCGCGAAAGTCGATATGACTGAATGACGGCAGGTTCAGGTCTAATTTATCGTAGACATTGGTGTTTTTTACCCGCCGGGTTGCCTTTAAATTGCGGCCCGCCGGAGCATTAGCCAAGCTATCGTTTTCAAGTGACGCGCCCGTGAGTGACCCAATCACCTCAACATCCGCTGGGGTTATGGGGCGTCCGTCGAACTCGGTGCCCGGTCCAAATTTGAAATGCCAGTGCGACGCAACCGTTACAATACGATCCTCCGCTTTTTTGCGCCGGTTAATGCGTTCATAAAAAGCATTCACGGCTTCGTTAACGATAACTGGCAGAGCCGCCAATCGGTCGGTATAGGTTGCTGGATGCAGAATAACGACGTAGTAGGCATCAAATAACAAACTTGTACCGATGCTCTCGCGGTTCAGCGATGCGTCGAAACAACGGATCAATTCCTGCAGTATGCGTTCGTTGGTAACCGTTTTGGGCGTGGTTGCCAGTCGCTTAGGCACCAGTAAGCTACCCAGTTGGTTCCAAAGGCGATGGGGTTGTTTTTCCATTTTGCTAATAACGAATGAAGTGCTCCAACGTACATATTGGGATTGAGTAATCGACCGGATCTAGTTCTGAAATCCTCCTCAACCCATCATACCATCAGCAAAGTTGGTTTTAAATAG
>JAQBNX010000864.1 GCA_028288385.1 Spirosoma sp. | reverse complement strand
TTGCTCATTTTACTGCCTTTCGATCGATGATAAACACCGTTGTCTTAACGAAGATCTGTTGGGCACATGGTGATGGGTCAGACCTGTTTACAGAATCGTATGAGGAGGTTAAATCATTAATTGAGCGGGCAACAAGCAATGATATTCAGTTTATACACAAAAGTCCTTCATACCATACCCTACCCTGAATAACGTACACAAAAACCCCCAACGCTGAAATCCTGGCAGAAATAGCGAGGGGGTAAGTGTCACATTATGCTTCAATAAATTACAAACTCAAGCTATTACACGGTCTGGTTGCCGTAGTAGCTTACCCGACCAACCGGCAAGGACGAGCGACAGCAAAACTGTCCCCGCCAACTATGCCCATCGAAGCCAGATTTTTAGGGATTAGGCTCGCTAGTTATTCCAGGTTCAGGCTGCTTCAAACACGGTTTTGAAGGCGTAGTCGTTGAGTCTGACGGGTCTGGCGAGGGTCCTGCCATTTTGGTCAACCATAGTAATAGCTTGGCCCGTCGTGAGTGACCGAGTGCCACTCGTCGTGTAGGCGCTTATTTCATCGAAGTAAACAACCCCAAAGCTGGCCAATGGGGGTACGGTTGGTTCAAAATCCCGCTGCGAGTGACACCCGCGTCAATGGTGACGGCAGGGGGATATCCGCTGTCGAATACAAAGTTGATCGTCTGCGCTGTGGTTTCGTTGGCCAGGAAGTACGACGCCGTGCCGGCTGGGTTGGTCTGAAGGCACAAAGAGCCGCTGATTACATCACCGGGTCGGACCGGCAGGTTGATATTCCCAATGCTTTGTGCCCAGAGCTGGCAGGTGACGTTCTGCGCGGAGTCAACCGTCATCTCAACGTGGATGTCAAGAAAGCCCAGACCGACGAAAGTATGGAAGAGGTTAATGTTAGACGTCAGGGTGGGAGTGAAATGAAGGTTAGGTACTGTCCAGGAGATGAACAGGGCGGTGAACGGGGCCGAGGTGTTGAATAGCTGGTAGCCGCATGACTGTATAGGAGACGGACCCAGACCGAAGGCATTGACTGGCTTCTTTTGAGCCGTTGTCGTATTGGGCTGCGGCTTAATATGGTCAAAGCCGCGGTAGCGGGCTGCCTGTCGATCCCACAGCGCAGCCATCCCCGGCTGCATCTGAGGGTCAGGCCGCATTGGCAGCCCATGCTTGATGAAGTCTTGCTTAGTGGCAGCGAACGGGTCGAAGTCCTTGGGTGCCGGAGCGTAAAGACGCACCTTTTTTTCGGGGGCTTGCTTTTCAGACATGCTATTCTGCTTTTTGACTGTACGCTATACTACCTGTATGTATCTACTTTCAGAATACAATGTATTCATCAAATAAACCTATTGCTTGAAACCTTTTATTAAACGGTAGAGCTACAGACTGTGCGTAATGGGGTGGGCGAAGATTAGTCTTAAAATGAAAAATAAGCCATAAATATGAGCTGCTCTAAAGCCTTCTACTACCCCATGTAAAACAGCCTATATTTTTGTCTTACATGGGGTAGTACTTATCATATAGCTGGTGGCTGTTGCAAAAGTGCGAAATGGGTGAAACGCACATGAATCGCGAATCAAGTATGGCCTAATGAACGTTTAGCAAGTTGCCTATTCAACGAGCTAATTTATGCCCTATCGACTTTTGCAACAGGCACGCTACTTCCTTCTATGACAGCATTCCAACCCTTATTGAATGTGGAGAGTCATTATACGTGATGATTTAACCTGTGGATCGTATGAAGAAGTGTTTACTTGTTTACATTATGACTTTTATCGTAATTTCTACAGTAGAAAAATGCAACTCTCATGCTGTTATTAACCCGGAAAATACAACAACGGGATGCTTTGCTAATTCCCCTTTATAGAGCATCGCTTGGGCAAAAGACCAACCAGCGTCGTGGCAACGGCCTAAAAGAGGGCCATTTCAAGTAATCATCTACTCGTTTAAAAGCGAGGATTTCTTAGCGTTTGAGAATGGGTTTGACGGCGGACCCACATTAGGCAATAGAGGGATCAATTACAACGAATTCTGCCGCAACAACAAGACGGTAAAAGTACTCCTAAAAGGAACCTACTAGACTTGTATTTTCTAACCGGATTAAAATTCTGGGGTAGGATTCAATGCTCGTTCTATTCACTTTCCATAAAATTGATGATACAACCCTTAATTCGCTATGAATAGATGGTTAGGATGCTTAGTGTTGGCTATTATCTACCCTACAAGGGTGCTCAGCCAGCAATCTACAGTGAGTGACATTGAGAAACAGATTCCTCACACTTTTAAAATTGTTGAGTTCCCTTTAGATCAAGGTAAGTCTCAATTGATGGCTATAGGCGATACAATAGCGTCCACTTACTCATTAGCTAAGCTGATTAATAACCACACGGCTTATGAGAGCTATGTGGTTGCTAACTATTCGTCTGTCAAGTCAAGTCATAAACTCACTCCCGGAATGGCTCTTAGAGAAGCTAATGAAGCTTACCACCAAGCCATAGCCAACGATAAGGTATTCAATCGCCATTTTTTAACCATGGCGGCTTACTATCTGCAAGCACAGGGCATAACTATAAAGCACTTCGAACCCCCAGCTAAACCCGTTTTGACAATGCCTGCCCTAATGCAGATCGCCAGTCGCTTCTTTGAACGAGTAGAAACCGCCCCCAATGGCCGTATTATCTGGCACTTAAACCAACCGGGTATTGCTCAGTCGAATTATGACCCTACGGCTCAGAATTAACCCCTAATCGAAGCGTTTTGCAGTGAGGCCATTATGAACTGGTCTTATACAAAAGAGTGGCACTCGTTTCCCTATGATGCGGACTTCTTTGCCCAAGTAAAGAGCTTAGAGACACGAACAGCCTCGTTGACTACCGCTGACGCTCAACGTCAGCTTGTGCGGCCTGCCATGCGTGAATTAATGACTAGAAATAAGGTGTTTGAAAAGATGTTGCTGGCCGAATATAAGCATGTTCAGGATTGGCTGGGCTTTACCCTTGTTTACTGACTTGTTAACGTAAAGTTAGTTATAGAACGAGTCTGAAGGATAACACTAACGTAGTGTAGGGCAGTTGATTGTACTTACTTAACCTGGAAAGGGTTATCGCTTTAAAGCTTTGTTTCTTTTATTAAAATAGTGGATTTTATGGATTGCTCTTTCAGATGTAAGAAACGTTTGCGGTCCTCATCTTGCATAAAGTTGATAAAGTCGTCCTCCCTTATAAACTCAACTAATAGGACTGGGATAATAGCGTCGGAGTCGATAGCACTGGTAGGCCCGATACCAGATCCGGAGTGAATTTCGACCGGGCTGCCGGGGCGGAAAGATTTAACTCGGCCAAAATCTGTTTCTCACTCACCAGCTCTTATCGATAGAGCTCGACCATATGCCAGCGAAAGGCACTGTTTTTTAGACTTGTTCTTGAGATCAATAAACCCACCGCAACGGCGGAACGTTTACCTTCATAACTCTACACCGTTCGTGTCAAGCTATTTCAGTGTAATACAGCCGCCAGCACTACTACGTGACGCTCAACTACAAATACCGCCTGCCTTCGGGCGACGATACCAATGCCCAGGAGCATTTACATTTGCTCAATTACCAACGCGACCGCCATGGGCAGATCACCCAGCTGCGCTATAACCTGATCTTTGTTGATTGATACGAAGGAGATCTTGCGCGAGCACCCCTTCAGAACCGCGAAGTGGAGAACTACTTGGCCACCTTCCCCCTGCAAGCGGGCATGGGCAAGCATACCCTCTACGCTCGTCCCAGGCCCTCACTGGAGGAATAACCTAACCTCAAGAAGAGGGCCCGGCTCTGATAGCCCTACAAGCTGGCTATGAGTTTGTCCGCTACGGGCAATAGATGTCTAGGAGGATATTGACAACGTTTCTTCTTGAAGGAGGAGTCAAGGCTTCAGCTTCACCAACCGGCGCGTCTGAAGCGGTAAACTCACCTGGTCACTGCTCGTTTACGTCTTCTTTTTGGAAGGATGAACCCCCGAGACTACAACCAATGAGGCATTTACCGTTTGATAAAAATAGCGCGATTATCATCCTAATTTTTATGAATATTATCCTATAAATGTATAAATTAGCTATACCTAGGTATAGCCGCTTTCCGGCATTTCGAGTAGGTATGGGCTAGTGCTGTTTGCCAGTATCACACGTTATTTCGACCCTGTTTGGCTAGCGGTCGATTTGACTAAGCGTGGATTAAGTACCGCTAAGATTCCCCAAAGATGGGGCAAGATAGGGGTGCTCATCCTTGTTTACATCGTTTGGACGACTAATGTAGTATTTAACTCAATTTTCTTCAATCTAACC
>JAQBNX010000291.1 GCA_028288385.1 Spirosoma sp. | reverse complement strand
ACGTACTGCTATTAGTTAGCAATATACTCAGCCTGTCGCTGGCTGCTACGCCCATTATCATTAAGGAGAGAACCCAGGCCGTTAACCTTTTTAACTTCAGCGAGCTGCTCGAAGTACCCGCTGGCCGGGTTTCTATTGATCAGCTCCTTCAAAAACCGGCTGAATATCGGTTTGTACCAACCCAAAATAAACTCATCAAACCCCGGGATCGACGATACGGCTACTGGCTGCGGTTTACCATAACAAACGAAACGACGGATGCACTTTTTCTGCATTTTGTTTATGCCGGTACTGAACACATGTCGATCTATGAAGTGGCCAATAATCAGGTCATGGATACCCACCGGCTTGGTATGCTCCAGCCAGAAACAAGGTATTCGTTTCTGAAAAGTAATGCCTTATGTCCAATAGGGGTTGGGAAGGGCCAGACACGCCTATGCTACGTGTATATAGAGGGCGTATATACCACTGCATTGCCCATCTTTTGCCGATCAACAGTTAATCTGCTGGAAGCCCTGCACCTGTCAGACCTGTTCTATGGACTCTACTATGGGTTCATCCTGATTATCATTGTCTATAGCCTGATCCTGTATTTTCGGCTTCAGGAAAAAGATACGCTTCTGTATGCTATCTGGGTTATTTTTATAGGGCTACAACTGGCGCTCTTTAGAGGGCATACCAACGAGTTTTTATGGCCGTCAAATCCGGCCATAGAGCGGTATGCGATGGTGCTGGCTGGTATTACCGGAATGACGCATATTCTCTTTACGATAGCGTTTTTACGATTACGTCAACAGGCAGCCCTGTTTTACAAAATCAGCATTGGCATATTCGTACTCTATGCGGTGGGCACCCTAATTGATATTCTGTCGGTTAGTAATGAGCAAACTACAGGCCAACAAATTGACATTGTTCCATTGATAACCATTGTGGAAGGTGTATTCAGCATCTTAGCGGCTATCATTATATACCGTCGGGGTTTTCGGCCAGCGTTGTTTTACGCGATTGGTAACCTGATATTTTTTGCGTCTATCTATGTTTTTCTGATGTATTCGTTCGGCCGCTTACCGCACTCGTTCCTCACCTATAACAGCATTCACATTGGCTCTGGTATTGAAATTATTTTGTTCACGCTGGCCCTGACTTATAAAGTAAACCTCCTGAAACGCAACCAGGAGCAGGCTGTTCGGGAGCAACTTCGACTGACCGAAGCCAACAAGCAACTGGTTGAGGAGCAGAACGTTGTACTAGAAGAAAAGGTAAATCAGCGCACCAATGAATTGAACCACCAGAAAGAGGGGTTGCAAAAAACGCTCGAACAACTGCGGGCTACGCAGGATCAGCTCATTCAAAAGGAAAAGATGGCGTCACTGGGCGAGTTGACCGTTGGCATTGCCCACGAGATTCAAAATCCGCTCAATTTTGTCAAGAATTTCTCAGAGGTGTCCGCTGAGTTAGTGAGCGAACTCGAAGAAGAACAGCAAAAACCCGAACGCGACCCTGCACTGGAAGCCGACCTGCTGAGTGATTTGAAAAAGAATCTTGAGAAGATTACCCACCACGGTGGCAGGGCTTCTGCCATTGTGCGAGGTATGTCAGAACACACCCGCACTGGCACGGGTGAGAAACGCTCTACCGATCTTAATACGCTGGCGGATGAATACCTCAAGATTGCATACCACGGCCAGCGAGCTAAAGACAACAATTTCAACTGTACATTGGTAACGGACTTTGCCCCGAATCTGGATGCAATGGAGGTAATGCCGCAGGAGATTGGGCGGGTATTGCTCAACCTTTATAACAACGCCTTTTACGCCGTGCAGGAAAAACAGAAAAAAGCCCCTCCAGGCTATCAACCCACCATAACGGTTAATACGGCTCAGGTCAATGGGCATGCTGAAATTCGGGTAGGGGATAATGGTACAGGCATTCCTGAGATGGTCATAACCAAAGTTTTTCAGCCTTTCTTCACTACCAAACCTACGGGCCAGGGTACGGGCTTAGGCTTATCGCTGAGTTATGATATTGTCACTAAGGGCCATGGTGGGTCATTGCTCGTAAAAAGCCAAGCTGGAGAAGGCAGCGAGTTTGTCATTCAATTACCGACGCTGAAAAATTAGCACACTCCCTTGTAAACAAAGTGAGCTAACGGGTATGGGTCCAGGATGACTCAAATCAGTTGCAAAGAGGTCTCCAATGGGCAAAAGTGCTTGACACGCTTATTACCCGTTCGGCATTGCCGCCGGCTCTAGTAATAATAGATACGTTGGGGTACGAATTGATCAGATTGCCTGACGTCATGTCTAATCCAACACCAACCAGGAGGCAGATAGTGATAAAAAGATGGGTTTGTCTTTTTAGATAAAACCCGTCGATCGGTTGTTGTCTTAACCTATGAATACAAAAATGAAAGGTTCTAAATGGGCTATCTTCATTATCGGTGTCCTGACTGTGCAGGTTACGCTGGCCGATGTCGGGTTGCCAAAGGTGTTTGGATCGCATATGGTTCTGCAACGCCGAAAGCCCGTGCCGGTTTGGGGCTGGGCTGATGTCGGTGAGAAGGTGACGGTGACGATGAATAACCAAACGAAAATAGGTAAAGCAGGCAAAGACGGCCAATGGCGCATCAGCCTCGATGCTATGGAAGCGGGCGGGCCTTATCAGCTAGTGGTGAAAGGAAAGAAGAATACCGTTACGTTTGACGACGTCATGACAGGCGAAGTGTGGGTTTGCTCCGGTCAGTCCAATATGGAATGGCCGCTCCGGTCAGCCGCTAATAGTAAGGAGGAAATCAAGATGGCGAACTACCCACAAATCCGGCAATTGGCTGTTAGTAAGGCGGTGAGCCTGACACCCGTTAGCAACATTGTCGGCGAATGGACTGTGTTCAGCCCTGCAACAGCTCCTAATTATACCGCCATCGGCTATTATTTTGCCAGGCAGTTACAGCATGACCTGAAGGTGCCCATTGGCCTCATCAATACATCGTGGGGTGGAACGCACTCCGAAACGTGGACTAGCCGGGAAGCCCTGAATCGCGATGAAGAACTGCTAACAGTAGCCGGAAAACTGCCCCGCACGTATCAGGAGGTTGTGCAAAGTGGTAAGGAGCGCATTCAAACCCTGTTGCAAGCTCAGCAGGCTGGACTGCCCACGGTTGCCGAAACCCGGACGTGGGCCAGCCTTGACCTGAACACGACCGCATGGAAAGCCATGAACGTACCGACCGACTGGGAGTGGGGTGGCCTGCCGACATTAGATGGGGACGTATGGTTCCGGCGCAAGGTAATGCTGCCAGCATCCGGACGTTTCAAAAATATCACCCTACACCTAGGCTCCGTGGATGATGAAGATTCGACGTATGTGAATGGCCAGTTAATAGGAAGCACGAAAGGAAGAAGTCCACGCGCCTATGTTGTGCCCGATGGGCTGTTAAAACCCGGCCGCAACGTGATTGCCGTGCACGTTACCGACCGAGGTGGAGTGGGTGGACTGGTTGGCCAACCCGAGCAACTTCGGCTTTCAGGCGACAACGTGGATGTGCCGCTGGCTGGCAGTTGGGAGTATCGGGTAGCCGGGGTTAATGAGTCGTCCTATAATCCCGGCCCTAATACGTATGCGACGCAGTTATTCAACGCGATGATTAACCCGCTAATCCCCTATGCCATTGCAGGAGCTATCTGGTACCAGGGCGAGTCGAACGCAGGACGGGCGTATCAGTATCGCCGTACCTTCCCACTCATGATTCAGGATTGGCGACAGCATTGGGGCGAGGATTTTCCGTTCCTGTTCGTACAGTTGGCCAATTATAACGCGGCAAATGGAAACAGTAGGCAGGGCAGTTCGTGGGCCGAACTCCGAGAAGCACAGACCATGACGCTCCAGCTACCGAACACGGGCATGGCCGTTACGTCGGACATTGGTGAGTCTGGCGACATTCACCCAAAAAACAAGAAAGATGTTGGCTATCGTTTAGCTGCCGAAGCCATGCGGGTAGCGTATCAGAAGGCAGGTATCAACGCTGGCGAAGTCTCGTCGGGGGAGTCATCTCGAAAAGAAGCGTCGCGCGGCCCAATGTTGGATAAGATGGTAACGGACGGAAACCGGGCGATACTGACCTTCTGGAATGCCGACGAAGGACTACGTGTGAACGATAAATATGGCTACCTCAAAGGTTTTGAAGTGGCGGGTACCGACCATATGTTTTATTACGCCAAAGCTGATGTTCAGGGCAATACCGTTATCGTCCATAGTGATTCGGTAGCGGTACCAGTAGCCGTGCGCTATGGCTGGGCTGACGATAACGGCGAGGTGAATCTGTATAATAAGCAGGGCTTCCCTGCCGGGCCGTTCCGCACCGATACGTGGAAAGGTATAACCGAAGCAGTTAAGTTTGGCGAATGATTAGGTGGTGGTTTGTGGTTGGCATCACCGTAGGG
Source organism: Spirosoma sp. (assembly GCA_028288385.1). Taxonomy (GTDB): domain Bacteria; phylum Bacteroidota; class Bacteroidia; order Cytophagales; family Spirosomataceae; genus Spirosoma. Next base: position 2,669 of record JAQBNX010000291.1, on the reverse strand, counting down.
ACTCAAAACCACAAACCACTACGTTAATGCTTTGACTCCTGTTTGCGCATCGGCATACTGTCGATGATTTTGAACAGCTCATCGGCTGAGATGGGTTTTTCAAAACTTTGTTTGATGCCACCATCCTTACCAATGAGCCACCCCCTATAATCTTCGTGAGGCACCAGTTTAAAGTCGTGCATCATAAACTGGCGGTCAGGTTCGCTCACCGTCGACGCTACCAGCACGATAACATCCAGATCGCGCTCTACCAGTCCATCGCGTACTTCATTGAGTGATTCCTGCTGATTGATAAGGTAGTTTTGGCCGGGGCTACCGCTGCTACTATCGCGGCCGTAGAGCAATAGCACCCGTCGGTGGTCCTTTTTTTCGTCTAATATCGCCTTTAGCGATTTACGCTGATTTGATATACTTTCCATAATGAGTGTTTGTCCGATAAACAATACGATCAGACTCATCAACCAGTGATACCGCATAAGTGTTGGGTTTTAGCTGTTATCCTAAGTCTTCCGATCGCTCCAGCATCAGAATGGATCCCTGCTGAATAATCACGTATTGTTCGCCTTCGTACTGAAGCTCAATGGCGTTGCGCTGTAAGTAAAGGGCTACGTCACCCTCCTGCGCCTGAAGTGGCATGTATTTCACCCGCTCCTCCGTCTCTTTCCAGGGTTCATCGTCTGTTTGTACAGGAATGGGATAGCCCGGCCCAACCTTAATTACGTAGCCTGACTGAACCAGCTCTTTCTCCTGCACAGTTGGTGGCAGATACAGCCCGCTGCTGGTTCGGTCAGATGGATCTTTGGGTTTAATCAGGACGCGGTCGCCCACCACAATCAGCCGTTTGAGTTTGTTGTCAGCCGTTATTCCAAGCATAGTACGTAATCGCTTATTCAGGGTTGTAATGGTTGGCCAAAGCGGCCTAATGTTAACTAATGAATGTTAAAGTAGCTGGTTTTTTCTTTTTTGCATGCATCAAGGTACGGGATCATACCCATGTCCGCCCCAGGGGTGGCAACGGCTTATGCGCTTAAGACCCATCCAGCCGCCCCGAACGGCTCCGTGTTTCCGGATAGCCTCAATGGTATACTGCGAACAGGTGGGCGTATAGCGGCAGGCATTAGCCAAATAAGGCGATAAAATAGCCTGGTACCCGCGCACTAATCCAATCAGGACGGACTTCATCATGGGAGCATAACACCAGAACGGTTAAAAACTTTCCCGCAATCTGTATCTTTGTCGGTCGCTGTTCGCTATCAAACGGCACTTGACCCCGACTCATTATGTTGCAATACGTTATCTGGGACGTTAATCCCGAAATTTTCCACAGTGGCGCTTTTTCTGTTCGGTGGTATGGGCTGCTGTTCGCGCTGGGTTTCCTGATTGGTATGCAGATCATGACCCATATTTTCAAACAGGAGTTCAAGCCCGTTGCCGATACCGATTCACTGTTGATCTACATGGTTGTTGCCACCATTCTGGGTGCCCGTTTCGGTCATTTTTTGTTTTATGAACCAGAGGTACTGTTCAAAAATCCGCTCGAAGTCATTCTGCCCCCTTTTGCGGGTTTAGCCAGCCACGGCGCTTTCATTGGCATTATGCTGGGCCTGTGGCTGTATTCGCGCCGACAGAAAAGCCGCGAAACGGGGCAGTCATTCTTGTGGGTGGCCGACCGGATTGTGATCACGGTGGCGCTGGCTGGTGCCTGCATTCGCTTTGGTAACCTGATGAATTCCGAGATTGTTGGCCGCCCAACAGACGTATCGTGGGCGTTTGTGTTTATGAACAACACCGAGTATGCCAAAATACCCCGCCATCCGGCCCAGTTGTACGAATCGTTGTCGTGTTTAGTCCTGTTTTTCGTGCTGATGTGGTTCTGGAACCGTCGTAAAGAACAGACACCACGTGGCAGTATGCTGGGTATTTTTCTGATCTGGGTGTTCACGCTTCGTTTCTTTTATGAATACCTTAAAGAAGATCAGGTGGCTAAGGAAGCCAGCATGTACCTGAACATCGGTCAGCAACTGAGCATTCCGGTCGTACTAATCGGACTTTTCTTTCTCATTCGCAGCTATCGGACCCCGCTTCCAAAACTGGAAGCAGATCGTAAACCCATTAATTCATAAGCTGGACAGCGTTTGCCTTTAACCCGCTCCGGCTATTGAGCGTGTGCCTGGTCAAATTGTCGCTTAGGGTGGGAGAGGATGCGTCTAAAATCGTGTATTTTTGGGGAGTAATCACTTCATCGACGCGACTCCTTGTGAATCTGTCTTCTTCGTTTGCTTTTCGCTGTATCTCCCTGACTACGTGGTTCAGCCTAAGTTTCTTAAGCTTACTTGCCCAGGTGCCGGGCCGTCGAATGCACTGGACCGCCGACGGCAATGCGTATGCCTCGGTTGAGCAAATTAATCTGGGTCAGAGTAACCAAAGTCAGGGCGATCTGATTGGGACCGATGTGCGGACGGGCCGTAAAACAATACTGCTCTCAAAGGAAAAACTTCGTCGGCCAGGAACGGAACAGGCGATGGCCGTTACTGATTTTGCATTTACGCCCGACAGTAGCAGCGTACTCGTTTTTACTAATACGGCCCGTGTTTGGCGGTATAATACACGGGGCGATTATTTTCTGGTAAACCGGTCCAGCGGAGCTATGAGACAGCTGGGTACGGGTT
>JAQBNX010000290.1 GCA_028288385.1 Spirosoma sp. | reverse complement strand
GCTGATACCCGAGATCAGCATGATAGCAATGGCTAATCCACGCAGCGTTTCAACGCCCACGCCCAGCAACGAGAACAGCCGGTTGATTTCGATGTTTGGCAAAGCCGCCTGCAGCTTCGAGTTCTGGTTGATTCCCCTCGCCAGCATCATGCCCATTGGGTTCCGAAACTTGATTAACATACTCGTAATCTCACGCGGGACCTCTTCGGCGGGTTCCTCATCTGAATGAGTTACGCCGGCTTCGTGGTATTCATGGATTGCCCATACGCTCGACAGGGGCGTCAGGATGAGTTGATCCGTTACGGTATTGGTCCGGTTCAGTACGCCCACAACGGTATAGTTCGTATTGGCGTGTGCTTCGCCCTCGGCATCCAGACCATGCGACCCACTGAACGTATCGCCCACTTTCAGCCCGGCCTCTTCTGCCACGCGCGGCCCAACAACCACTTCCAGATCCTGCTGAAACAACCGTCCCTGCCCAACGGTGGCGTCGAAATGGTCGAGGTATTTTTTGTTCGTACCCACAATACGAAACGACCGGTAGTTGTCGCCCATCGCAAGGGGAATGGCCGTTTTAATCATCGGATTACGCGTGAGCCGATTAGCCTCATCAAGTGGAATATTCCCTACCGGTGCGTCGATCTGGTAGATACTGGATAGAATCAATTGCAGCGGGCTTCCTTTGGCACCCAGTACCATGTCGATACCCTTGATGTTTTTGCGAAACTGGTCGTCCAGTTGCTTGTTGAGCAGCAGCAGCAACGAGATTATCGTGATTCCAAACGTCATGAGTAGACCACTCAAAAAACTGCTGAGCGGCTTGTCGAGCAGGTTGCGCCAGCTGATTCTAAATAGATTCATAATAGGATGAGTTTATCCATTGGTGAGTCGGTCAATGGTTGAGTTACTAACCAAACGACTCGCCAACGGGTAAACTTATTGGATAAGTTGATGACGGATATACTGCAGAATTTCGTCGCCACCCTGGGCCAGAATACTTTCGGCCAGTCCGTGGCCTACCTGCTCGGCTTCGGCCGTCGAACCCACGAACGTTTCGCGCAGCAGTTGTTGCCCAGCCAGGTCGATTAGCCCACCCGTCAGGCTGAGTTGTTCATTCGTATGGGTCGCCAGGGCAAACACCGGAATACTGCACCCCCCCTCCAATCGGCGCAAAAAAGAACGCTCCGCTTTGAGGGCAGCTTCGGTCGGCGCGTGGTTAGTCAGTTTCCGAATGGCATCGAGTTTATCGATGGGCAACGTATCGCCCGCTTCGATGGCCACACTCCCCTGCCCAACAGCGGGCGTAAAATCTTGGGTGGAAAGGTGTTCTGCAATTAAGGCATCATACTGCATGCGGTGAACACCGGCATAAGCAAGAATCAGGGCGTCGCAGTGACCCTCATCCAGTTTGCGCAGGCGCGTTTGCAGGTTACCCCGCATATCGACAACCCGTATATGGGGACAGAAATGTCGCAGCATGGCAACCCGGCGGGTTGACGACGTACCCACCACAAACGACTGCCCGCTCGTAAGCGACAACGTAGTGTCGCGGCTAATCAGGACATCATTAACCTGTTCGCGTTCGGTAAAGGCAATAATACCCAGATCGGGTGGCAGCGACGACTGTAAATCTTTGGCGCTGTGCACGGCAATATCAATACTGCCCGACCGAAGCTGGTCCTCCAGTTCCTGCGTAAAAATGCCCTTACTACCAATTTTAGCCAGCGACCGATCCAGCACTTTATCTCCCTTGGTCTCAATGAGCACCAATTCGGACGTTAGCCCTCCCGACACCAGCAGTGTTTGTACGTACTCTGCCTGCCAGACTGCCAACCGGCTGCTTCGTGTTCCAATTCTGATATGCATACGAAGACAAAGATACGATTGGATCAGCACCAAAACAGGGATTTAGTCAGCTACGCAGGCTATTGCCACCTGTGGAATAGAAACCCCACAAAGACGATAAATAGCAACACAACAGCTAATTACAAGATGGTCGTGCCGTTTTGGCGTTAAGAGGGCAAATGAGGGCCCTCGTAGCGTCAAAACGGCATTTATATGAACTAAAGCTGGGGAATAAAGTGACACACTGGCGGGGAATTTGAGGTTAATCAGGTTAGGCACGAGGTTTGTTTATTAACTATTACTTGAACAGTAAACAGCAACTCAACTCCTATGAAAGCAATAGATAATGTGTTTCAGGGAACAGGCAGTCAGGTCGACCTGCTTAATACCCTGTACGGTGGTTCGAGCCAGACAACCATGACTGTCGAACGCGAAGATGAGCGGCTTCTCATCAAATTGTCGGCTCCAGGCGTTAGCGCAAACTCTTTTAATGTGCTGGTCGAGGGTAACAAACTTGTTCTATATACCTTGCTGGTTAGTACGTCTAACCGCCAGATCACTGACGGTGGAAGCCAGCGGCTGGCAGTCCCTATGTTTTTACGCGTGCTAGATATTCCATCCTTTGTGGATTCGGAACAGATCGAAGCTATTCACGAACATGGTCAGGTTCTGGTGACGCTGCCTTTTAAGGATGCTGAGCACATGCATCGTCGAATTGATATTAAAGACTTGTTTTGACGGTTTTTGCCTTTCAAGTTTTCATCCGGGGCATATAACCAGCCCTGTAGCCTATAGATCATAGTATGAGCCACTTCTAAGGAAGTGGCTTTTTTGTTGCCTGGACAAAAAGCTACCCACCCTACCAGGCATACTGGACTGAGTATCGGCTTTTATTTCCTCAAACGTTACTTCATGAGTTTATTTAGGGACATTCTTCCAATACGCTGACTACGTAGTGATTAAAGAATATAGACATTAAAACCGGTTGGCATCTTGCGGAATTTGGTTTGTAGAAGTGCCGCTAAAGCCTAAATTTGTCTGAATAATAACAGGCTTATCTTACCTATTCAGGCTGGGTAGTTTAACAGGTAATCACGACAAACAAAAGACCCCAATATGGTACAACACGACGTAGTAGAGCCGATTCTGTTAGAAGATAAAAACCGCTTTGTGCTGTTCCCAATCCAACACTGGGATATTTGGGAATACTATAAAACGCACGAAGCGTCGTTCTGGACGGCTGAAGAAATCGACCTTGCTCAGGACATGCCCCACTGGAACAGCCTGAACGACGGTGAACGACACTTCATTTCGCACGTGCTGGCCTTCTTTGCAGCCTCCGACGGCATTGTAAACGAAAACCTCGCCGTTAATTTTCTTTCTGAAGTGCAGTATGCCGAAGCGAAATGTTTCTATGGCTTTCAGATTATGATGGAGAATATCCATTCAGAGACCTACTCGCTGCTGATCGATACCTATGTTAAGGATTCGGCCGAAAAAAACCGGCTTTTAAACGCCATCGATACCATTCCATGCGTTCAGAAAAAGGCAGAATGGGCGTTACGCTGGATTGAAAATGGCACATTTGCCGAGCGGCTCATTGCTTTTGCTGCCGTTGAGGGCATCTTTTTCTCTGGTTCGTTCTGCTCTATTTACTGGCTTAAAAAGCGTGGCCTCATGCCGGGTCTCACTTTCTCCAATGAATTGATCTCGCGTGATGAGGGGCTGCACCGCGATTTTGCGTGTATGCTCTACACCGACCACATTAAAAACAAGATGACCGAATCAGCCGTGTACGACATCATTCGTAACGCCGTCGAAATTGAGCAGGAGTTCGTATCAGACGCCCTGCCGGTATCGCTCATTGGCATGAACGCCGATCTGATGAAGCAATATATTGCTTTCGTGGCTGATCATCTGCTGACAACGCTTGGCCTTCGCAAAATCTACAACGTAGCCAATCCATTCGACTTCATGGACATGATATCCCTACAGGGTAAAACCAACTTCTTCGAGAAACGGGTTGGTGAGTACCAGCGGGGCGAAGTCATGGCGAAGTTCAAGGCAATGAAAGCGCAGGCTACTCAGCCGCAGGGCGATTCTGCCACTGCACCCGTTGCTATTGAAGAGCCTAAAGGGTTTGTATTAGACGCTGATTTCTAAGGCTATATAAACTTCACACTTCACCAATAAAAAAAGCCCCATTCCGGGGCTTTTTTGTTGAATCTGTTACCGCTCTTTGCCCGGCTATCGCCCGGGTTACTCCCTCGTTAACGAATACCTTGTTGTTTTGCCCCGTTCCATAATCAGATAAAACCGATGCCCATTCTCGCAGGTATGTCCGTCAATGCAGACAGAAGGTCCTGTGCAGGGGTTCCAGACGTCTGCTTCGTCCCTATAACCGGGAAGCCATGATTTACGAGCCAGTATTCTTTCTTCTGTTAAGCCATCGGGCATTATACGCGTGGATTGGCAGACTGGACAGGTGATTTGCATAGCTGGTCTAGTTGGGCTAAAGCGAAGGCAACTAATCGGCGTGGCATAAAAAATTGTTCAATAAGACCCGTCAATCACGCTGCTATCTACCTTCGTTTCCTTATAAACCACCAGATAGCCACTACCACTAACCCAATAACCAGGAGTGGCACTATAAACCCACCTTTATAAATGGTCCCGTAGTAATCCCCCGGCAAGTGCTCGTTTGTTGGTTGTTGCGGTCTCATCTTTCATCTGCTCCGTTAAGGATAATGATAACTACCTGTAGTCGTCCGCACTTTGAGGCTTTAGAACTTGTGGGCAAAATTAGAGAGTAAGACACTTACTGCATTCCTATTTGATCGCGCATGCGTTGGGCATCCCGATAACAAAGCTTAACGGCTTCTACTACTCGGTAGAATCCACGGTATTGGCTTGGTTTAACCATATACAGATGAATTCCCTGTTGATAAGCCTGGTGTTTGAGTGTTTCATTAACTGATCCAGTAAGCATCACCACGGGCATATAAGCAAGATCGCGCATATTGCCCAAAGCCTGAAGTGTCTCTAGTCCCGTTAGTTCAGGCATATTCATGTCCAGCAGAATAATGGTTTGGCAGTTGCTGTCTTCATTAGACCCGCTGGCTTTAAGACTTCGTTGTTTATCCAACCATGATACTAACTCCTGACCTGAGCTCATTTCCTCAATAACAATAGATTCGATGGTGTCTGTTAAGGCCTGGCGAATCAATTGTCGATCATCCTCGTCATCATCGACTAACAATACGCGTAAAGTCGGAGCATTCATAGCTTGAATGGTTTTAGGTACACTCCAACAGTACAAATAATTAATCAAATTGTTCTATGGGTTGACTATTATTGAGCCAATGAGATTTTCTCTTAAAAAGCAGCACTCTTAGTAATAAGTGATGGTGGTTTAGGAGTACAATAGAATTGCTCACCAAACCTCCGTTGAGTAGAACAACGGAAAATTTTCATATTGACTCACATACACCAGAATCCGGACATTTGTAAGTCTTCAACAACAGATTTTATCAATAAAGCAACCCGGGTTGACTATTCGCCACAGAAACACTTCGGACCGGTACCATAAATAGACGCGGATACCCAAAAAGCCGGTTTGCTTCGTTAAACAGATGATGAGCGGATCAGGATTATAATAAAGTGCCTGTTTACCTCCTTAATAAATAAGGTTAAATAGGCGCACACGGATAAGAACAATGAATTGTATTACTCTGCTTGTGCACCAATGTTAGCGATAGGAACTAAACTCTTTCCTTTATTTGCATCGGTATTGCCGCTAAAATAGAATAGTTAACTGTTTTTGAAACACCTTCTGGTCTCTATGAGTCCACCATTCAGGATGAGAATTACTGTGCTTTTTTTCATATTAATATCGGTATCAGCCTTCGCCCAGGTTAAACTACCTACGAGCGAAACAGGACAGGTTCAGTACCAGGAAATAGTTCGCCTTGGCGATGGCAAAGGCCCCGCCCGGTCGGTGTTCGACCAGATCCGCACATGGGCCAGACAGCAATACCCGATGGCAAATGAAGCCGAACTACACTACGACCAGCAGCATGGCATTGTGTTTGTTCGGTCGCTATACTCAATCGGCAATTACTCCATCCGCTATACCCTGACCATTGAGGCCAGAATAGGACGCTACCGGGCAACCATCACGGATCTTGTTGCAGAACAGGGAGGACTAATTCAGCCAGTTCGTTCGGTTAGTACGTCAGCCGATGAGATGGAACGGGCCGCAGTCGATTCCGTTAAAAACAGCAGCCTGATAAAGCAGATCGCCGATGATCAGGCCGAACTATACAGGCAAATTGATACAGCCTGCCGCGATACGTTAGCCAGTTTGAAACAATCCCTGACTGGCTGGGCAACTAAAAAAGACGACTAATAAGGACATTACTGCTGGCCAAGAGACAATTACAGGATTACCGATGACGCTCAACGCCAACCTGTTCGCAATAATCCAGCACCGGGCAGGTTGAACAACGCGGCAAGGGGCCGGTGCAGATATGCTTTCCAAAGGGCATTAGCAGCCGATTGATATCGACCCACTGCTGGCGGGGCA
>JAQBNX010000283.1 GCA_028288385.1 Spirosoma sp. | reverse complement strand
TAACCGTATTTGAGGAACAGGGACGCGCCAGTAGTATTGGTGCCCGCCCCATCTTTTTTCGCTCCGGTAACAAAGGTGCGCCTACCCATGACGAACTGACCCCTTCGAGTACCGGCCGTTTTGAAGGTGATTTGTGGCTGATGGATGCCGGTTCGTCGAGCATCGAACTAGACATCAATGGCCCCGATGGGCGGCAGCACGTAGTAGTGCCGGTGATGTCTGTCGCCACGGCAGTGCGCACCATGCCCGAAGGAACGGGTGTTGGGCTGGCCTTAATGGGCCTGCTACTGGTCATTATGATGATCACCATTATAGGTGCCAGTAACGCCGACGGCATTACTAAACCCGGCCAAATGGTTCTGCCAGCACTTGGTCGGCGTCGGTTAGTGGGCATGGGCATTGGTGCGGTAGTACTGGCACTGCTGCTGACGGGCTGGCGTTCGTGGTGGAATAGCTCGGCCGAGCAATACCAGAACGAACAACTCTATAAGCCACTACGTATGAACGCTTCGGTCGGTAGCGCATCCGGGCTAACAGGAAAGAAAGCAGGGCCTGAGCTGACGATTCGGATTGACACAACCGGCTTTGGTGATGGTACCCGAAAAAATACGTCCCAGCAACGGCGGCTGATGAGTTTTGTCATTCCAGACCATGGTAAACTGATGCATACCTTTCTGGTCAGGTTACCGGGCCTGGATGCGTTCGCCCATCTGCATCCTAACCGGCGCGATACGCTGACCTACAATGCTGCTCTTCCGCCACTACCGGCTGGCCGTTATCTCCTCTACTCCGACATTGTTTTTCGCTCAGGGTTTGCCGAAACGATGACCGATACCGTTGTAATAAGCGGCCAGTCAGATTCCGCCCATTATGGTTCTTCTGATGGTGACGACAGCTGGCTGGCAACGGTACCCATGGGGATAAAGGCGGGGGCTGAAAACGTACCCCACCTGGACAACGACATGGTTGTTTGCGGCAAGCCGGGTGCCAGCATGAAACTGGCCGATGGTTCTTCCATGCTCTGGATGGACAAGCCGCAGGGAAGACTCGAATCGGGTAAACTGTATAACCTCAAATTTGCCGTGGCCGATTCGCTGGGTAAAGCGGCAGCGCTGGAGCCATATCTCGGCATGGGAGGTCATGCCGTTATTCTTCGTTCAGACGGAACGGTCTATATTCATTTGCACCCGGTTGGAACGTATTCAATGGCTGCCGAAAGTTTGTTTGCCGGGCGTCTGGCCGATACAGCCCGAACATTTAAATACCCAGATGCCAACCGCTTCCGCGACAGTATCGACCGCTACGTGGCCCACATCAAAACTTCCACAGAAGCTGAGAAGACACGGTTACTAACCACTGGAATGCCCGGCATGAATCATACCATGACCGTCAACAACATGGTACAGTTTCCCTACGCGTTTCCCAGAGCGGGCCATTACCGGATTTGGGTGCAGGTAAAACGAAACGGTCGTGTTCAAACAGGTGTGTTCGATACGCAGGTAAATGATCCATTGTTGTAATATTGGTAAATAGCGTAGTTTCGCCTGCGAAAACGTTGTTAACGTCCGGAAGCGCTCCAACGACCTGGCAACGGCCCTGAACAATAAACCTGACCTATGTCCTATACCCGTCGTCAAACCCTAACCGCCCTGACTGCTGCAGTTGGTGCATCCGTTCTGCCCCAATCGGCGCAATCGGCTCCTGCTCCGTCGCCTTTCACGCTTTGCCTGAACATGAGTACCATCCGAGGTCATAAACTGGGCTTCGTGAAAGAACTCGAAACCGCTTCAAAAGCAGGTTTTCGTTCGGTTGAAATATGGATCGATACGCTCCAGGAATATCTTAAAAATGGTGGTACCATTGCCGATGCCCGCAAGCGAATTGGTGATTTGGGTATAACCATTGAAAACTTAATTGGCTTCTCGCCCTGGATCATCGACGATGATGCAGCCCGCAGCAAAGGCCTCGACCAGATGAAAGGCGAGATGGAGCTACTGGCCCAGCTCGGCTGCAAACGAACCGCTGCGCCACCCGTGGGTGCTCAAACGCCCAATAGCCCGGTGATTGATCTTAAGAAAGCTGCTGAACGTTACCGCGCCATTCTGGAGTTGAGCGATCAAACCGGCGTAGTGCCCCAACTGGAGCTATGGGGTTTTTCTAAAAACCTGAATAAATTGAGCGAGGTCATGTATGTAGCCATCGAAAGTGGTCATCCTTCGGCGCGGCTCCTGCTGGACATCTACCACCTCTACAAAGGGGGATCGAGTCAGGCCAGTTTGCCCCTGGTAGGGAAAACAGCCATCGAGGTTTTCCACGTCAATGATCACACGGCCAACTTCACCCGGGAAGCTATTGTCGACGCCGACCGCGTATTTCCGGGTGATGGCGTAGCGCCCATTCGTGAGACCCTGAAGCTCATTAAACGCACCGACAGACCCATTGTGTTGTCGCTGGAGGTGTTTAACAAAAACTACTACGCCCAACCCGCTCAGGACGTATTGAACACGGCCATGACCAAGATGAAGGCCATGGTGGCTGGCGTGTAATAGCTAGTTGCTGATGCAAGGGCCACTTGCATCGGCAACGCTACGTTACGTTGTTTTATCGGCCCAGCGGTCAGCGCGAATTTCCGGAATTGTGTCGGGGTCGATCAGACCGAGCGATGCTGCGTGTTCGGCAGCAGCCACGGTGTCCTCAACGAGCAGCATTGGTACGTTGTAGGACTCTGTTGTCCGGATCAACTCCCGAACCGATGCGTCGCGGGTTTCGGGCGTTACGTCGCGAATGTAGATGGCCTTAATGCGGCCAGGGTTCTCACGAACCACCTGAGCATAAATTTCGGGGTCCTGCTGGCCGCTGTCGCCAACCAGCACAAACGGCAACTGTGGGTTCACGTCCAGCACCTTCCGAATCATCGACAGCTTGTGCGTGTGGTGTGACTCCGATGAGAGCATCGCCAGATCCAGTTTCAGGTTACGTAGCAGAATTGGCCCTTTTGGTATTCCCTGAATCCGGAAGAAATCGATCAGGAGATCATACAGATTCCACGGACTGCTCGATACGTAGTAAATTGGATTGAATAGGGTTGTTACCGGACCACTTTGCAGCGCCCGATAAAAAGCAGCCACTCCTGCAAACGGTAGCCGGGTGTAGGCATTACCGAGAAATGTCAGGCGGGCAGTCTGGAGCATGTTTGTGGCTCCAGTTACAAGTACCGTATCGTCGATATCGGAAATAACCCCAAACTGGCTGAAGGGGGGCGAAACCATCAAATGACCGTCTTTCACCACGGGCTGTGGTTCCTCATTGGGTGGCGCCATAGGTTGTACGATGCCGTCGAGCGAGTAGCGCACCGGAAACCAAACCCGTCCCGTTGGTAAATTATCAGGCGGGTTCACGGTCACCTCAAAATAGCCGTCTTCATCGGTTACAGCTGTGTGAGTCTTCCCGAAAGCGTCTACACGAACCGTAACGCCGGGCACTTCGTCGCTCTCGAAACGCTGGTACGT
>JAQBNX010000858.1 GCA_028288385.1 Spirosoma sp. | reverse complement strand
AGTTATGACTTGTAACTACTCGGTCTGGTTACTGATAACCAAAGCGCAAAGGGACGTAATGCCGGTCATATTTCTACCATTAATACTAAGTCAAGCGTAGTATTATAGCTCAAGTCGATGGCTTATTGTTAATGCTCAAAGCTTTTGTCTTTTGCAGAATGCAGCTACGTATTGAATCCAGCAAGGTAGTGGCGTAACCGATCTGCTACTGTATATACCTGGCCGCAGCAGTCCAGTCAAGAGTTTGGTTCATACTGTCCTGCGTAGAATGGTCTGCCAATACACGAACTGTTGCTTTTGTAGCCTAACGTAATAACTACAAATTTTCTATACTATCTCGATAGCCCCTCCCAATAGGAATAGAAACGTCGTTCACCTCAACAAATTCGGCTGTATAGGAGTCAATCTTATTTATTGAAACAATAAAAGAGCGGTGAATACGCTTAAAGAGATTAGTTGGCAAAAGAGTCTCAATTTCATGCGTGCTCATCTTTGACACATATGCATTTTTTGTAGTAACGATTTTTATATACTCCCTTTGGCTTTCAACATAAGTAATTTCTGAGAATAAGACTTTAACTTTCTTCTTTTGTACACTCAGAAACAGATAATCTTTTGTTTCGTGGTTTTCAGGTGGTCTCTGAATTTCTCTTTCGGCTGTCTTTACTTTATTAACGGCTATTAAAAAGCGCTCAAACTCAAATGGCTTCAATAAGTAATCCGTTACGTTTAGATCATATCCCTCTACGGCATATTGATGATAAGCGGTTGTAATAATTACGGCAGGTGGATGTGTGATTGTTTTCAAAAAAGCCATCCCCTTTAATTTAGGCAAATGAATATCCAAAAACATTAGATCGATACGGTTATCCCGCAAGTAGTCTGTTGCCAGAATCGCATCTTTAAATGTGCCCTGTAACTCTAAAAATGGCACCTGTGAAATATATTCCGATAAAATTTTTACCGCAAGAGGCTCATCTTCTATGATAATGCATTTCACTTTAGACATGACTTGCCAGGTTTATTTTTAACGTAGCGGTAAACTCAGATTGACCTTGCATAACAGCCAGGGTATATTCTGTGTAGAGCAGCTCCAGTTGTCGTCTCAAATTAGAAAGGCCTATATTTTCTTTTACATTCCGTTCCTCAGGAAACTCTTCGGTAGAATTTTTTACGATAAAAGTTAAGTGCCGTCTATTTACTGACAGGTGAATATCAACAAATGGCCGGTTTCTTGTTTCAGAAACACCATGTTTAAACGCGTTCTCCACCAACGGAATCAGCAACAAGGGCGGCAGGGCTTGTTTCATATCTTCTATATCCTGGTTAAAACTAACTCGTAGCGATTCATCATAGCGCAATTTTTCAAGGGCAATGTAGTCGCTCATGATTTTCAGTTCCTGTTCTATGGCTATATACGCTCCTCCCGTTTCGTAAAGCATAAAACGCAATATCTTGGACAGCCGTAAAATAGATTCAGGCGCTAGGTCTGATTTATCCCGTGCTAATGAATAAATATTATTCAGTGTATTAAACAAAAAATGAGGGTTCGTTTGCGATTTAAGGTAGTTTAATTCGGCGGCTTGTTTTTCAATACGCAATTGCTGCGTTGCCTGTCTGAGCTTTACATACGTATAGATATGTTTTAGTAGACCAAAAAATAAAATTGACTGTGCACTATAGGACATCTGCGACTGTACTCCTTTATTAACTGAAGAAAATGTTGTCAAAGCTGAGTAGATATGTAATTGAATTCCGAGGGCCCGCCAGGCATACAGTCCAAATGAGTAGAACATTAAATGCACCCAGACAAGAAATATTCCTAACAGAATTCGTTGCCAGGTTAGCTTTATATAAGGCAGTGTATACTCAAATAATATAAAATTTAGCACGACAACATAACTGCACCGCCAGACATTATTCAGGGCTCTTGGCACAAACGTCTCCTGATTATTTACTGATTCACTAAATAACCATAAGAGTAAAAAAGCAGCTCCAACCCAGAGGTAGAACACAAACCGCTCTCTATTGATTGATAGGCCCATGCTGCTAAGTACGAGATATATTTTAGAAAGTCATCCCCTTGCCTTTTACTGTCTATAGAATTGACTTTTAGGTCAACGAACGTGTGTTATTGCCCAAATATGGCGGTCTGTTTACGATAACCGGCTGTTTGTTGATGCCGGCTTTTCCAGCTTTCCTTAATTAGATAATCTTGCCTAAACCTTAACATACTCAGTCCATGAAAAAGAGCTTACTTACCCTTGTAGCCGTACTCTGTATGGCTGCCAGCCTTTCGGCCCAGGTTGAACCTGTAGCCGGCCAGTGGAAAACCTGGTTCATTACATCGGGCAAAGCCCACCGCCTGCCACCGCCATCCTCTTACAAAGCAGAAACTGCGCAGGTACTTTCTCAGCAACAAGCGTTAGATGAGGCTGGTCGGCAGCAAATCCTGTACTGGAATGCCGGTTCTCCCGGTTATCGCTGGCAGGAGCTTATGGCTAAATTATGGATGACGGATACCAGCCGATACGGTGCGCTGGCCAACATGTTACTCGGGGTGGCTACCTACGATGCTACGGTTGCGGCCTGGGATACCAAATATGCGTATGGGAGACTCCGCCCGTTTGCCGCCGACAGCCGGATAAAAGTAGATGGGCCAAAACCAGAAAGCCCCTCCTACCCCTGCGAACATTCGGTAGCGGCCGGCGTGGCGGCAACTATCATTAGCCGTTTTTATCCTCACCTGGCGGATTCAGTTGGCCGCATGGCACAACGGGCCATGGCATCACGAATTGCAGCCGGAACGGCCTTCCCCAGCGATACGCGCGCGGGTTTTGAACTAGGCAAACAAATAGCTGAAAAAGAACTGGCTTATACCAACGGTTTTGTATCTAAAGCGGCCTGGGACGGCAAAAGGCTTGAAGGTTCCGGCTACTGGACAGGCAAAACCCCTATGTACCCAACCGCTAGCCTGAACAAAACCGTTGTACTCAGCAGCAGCAGCCAGTTTCGTCCTGGCCCACCACCCGACTTTGCCAAAGATATGGCCGAACTGAAAGCCTTCAAACAAACATTTCGGTCAAAAGCCAATGCGTTTTATTACGCCAGTAATTTCTCCGGAGATGCCCTGCTGCACAAAAAAATATTTGAGCACAATCTGCACCTGAACCCGCCACGGGCGGCCCGGCTGTATGCGGCTTTAGCCGTTGCCTATTATGATACGTTTATGGCCTGCTGGGATGCCAAGTACACCTATTGGGGTATTCGTCCGGATCAGTATGACACTACGTATCAGTCACTGCTTCCAACGCCACCTTTCCCCGGCTACCCGTCCGGCCATGCGGCCATGAGCGGTGTGTTGGGTGAACTTTTATCGTACTTCTTCCCGGCCGATAAAGCTTATTTTCAGAAGATAGCCAAAGACGGTGCTGAGTCACGATTCCAGGCTGGCATCCATTTCCGTAGCGACAATGATGCTGGATTGGATTTGGGCAGAAAAGTAGCCACCGCAGTCATCCATAAAGTGAGTACTGATGGCGCCGATGAGCAGTTAACAGTAGACACGCAAAAAAAGATGGCCGCCATACCCAAAAAATAAAACACCTAATTTCTCTATTCAGAAAAGAATAGCTCAAGGCTAAGTCATATAACTTAACCTTGAGCTATTTGTATAGTCACTACTGGTTAATAATAATATGAATGACCTGTGTGCTATACGTTATTTTTGTTTTGATCCGTGTCCTTTAACGTATTGAGCAATTTCGATAAAGGGTGCAACCCAGACTTCATTTGTGTGCTGCTTAAGGTAACGTAACAGTTTCTTATGTTCGGCCAGGGCTACATTTAACGAATGACCTCCTCCAACGCCATGAAACAGAAAAACCACCACGGAGTTGGTCTCCTGCGCCTTCTTAACCAGATTAATCATTTCTTCACCCGATTGTCCATTAATGGCATAGGAGCCAATGTCGGCAATATTGATCTGGTTTATCGGCTTCATCTCGCCTGTGGTTCCGCGTGCGGCTACAAAATCGTTTTGGACGCTGCTGTAATACTCCACATCGCCTATCTTGGTGTCGCCACAGGGATAAGCAAAGGTTCGGTGGGTTTGGCCGTCGAGCGTTTTGAGCACAACGTTGGTCATCCTGATTTCATCCCGCATTCGCTGAACGGTGTATTTGCTTAAATCATACGTAGTGTTGACCCACTCGCGTCCGGGAATATTGCCGGTACAGGGATGAAACAAGGTGTGGTTGCCCAGTTCGTGCCCTTTTTGGGCCACCTGTTTCCAGCGATTCAGATTATTAACCAGCCCTGGAAAGTAGCCCGACAGGTAGAAGGTAGCTTTCAATCCCAGTAAATCCAGGAGGGGAACCGCATTGGTAAGGTGCACCTCCAGCGCATCGTCGTAGGTAAGGGCAACGGCACATTTTTTTCCATTCCATAGGGCCTTATCCTGCGCGTAGGTCAGTACATTAAGCAACAGCAGTAGGCTAATCAACACTGTTTTTTTCATGCTGTAATCAATTGTTA
>JAQBNX010000241.1 GCA_028288385.1 Spirosoma sp. | reverse complement strand
CACCCTACCCGCCGATTTTGGTGTTAACAGCGTCTGGCCGGGTGGGGGCGGCATACCCGACCTGGTCAAAGAGCGCGAAACGTTTGTTTACCGCTACGATGCCAAACGCCGGACAGCTACTTTCGTTGATGGTGTCGAGATACCGCTGCGACCATTCATGGGTGTCATGGCCCTGTCGCCCCCGGCCGATACGGGGCGCATCAGTTCAATACCACCGGGCTTTTTTGGTGGCAACCTGGACATTAAACACCTAACCAAACACACGACCCTACACCTACCCGTATCGGTGCCGGGTGGGTTGTTCACCACTGGTGACGGCCATGCGGCTCAGGGCAATGGCGAGGTAAGTGGGGTAGCTATCGAAACGGCCTTAACGCTCACGGCCCAGTTTATCGTCCACAAAAACAGCCCGTTAAAGATGCCCCGAGCCGAAACACCGACGCACTTTATTGCTGTTGGCTTAGACAAAGACCTGGACAAAGCCATGAAGCAGGCCCTCGCCGAAGCTGTTCAGTTCATGCAAACAAACGTTGGTTTTACCTTCAACCAGGCTCTCTCCATTGCCAGCACGGGCGTCGATTTTGAAGTTAGTCAGGTAGTTGATCAGGTGTTGGGCGTTCACGCCATGATTCCGAAAGCCATATTTACAAAGAAGAAATTTGCGTATTGGTAAGACAGGGACTGTAAGGTGCAGATTATTAGGCATTGTTATCACGAACAACAGATGGCTATAGCGCTACAGGGTCACGTACCGTTGTGAATGTTTGCAAACAAAACGCCTGTTCAGTGCTTATACCAAAAAGGTTGCCTTTACGTAACGGGTAACCCATCTCAACGCTAAACAGAAAGAAAAACAGTTATGGAAGATAAAGAGAATTTAGAGGGTGTACGGTTGGATATTCAGACGGTCGGCTTTACCCCTGATGCCGACCTGGAAGCGTCTGTACTTGACGCGCTAATTAAACTTCGGCGCTTTTACAAAGGTGACCTCGCCACGGCTGAGGTGTATATGAAACTGGAGCCGAATCAGCGTAGCAACGATAAGCATGTGGGTATTAAATACGGGGTGCCTGGCAACGACGTTTTCGCCGACGACAACGGCGAAAACTGGTACACCTTGCTTAACAACGTAGCCGCCAAGTTGCACCGTCAGTTAGACAAACGTTTCGGAAACCTGACCAGTGGTAACCGAAGCAATATTGATGAAATTGACCCGGCTAGTCTACCTTAACTTCGCCCTCATTCAATACAAAGCGCCCGGCTTCGTGAACACGAAGCCGGGCGCTTTGTATTGAATAGAATTGAGTATGTAAACATACGATTGCCGAGTAATTACATAGTCCGATTTGGCAATGGCAGCTTAACTCCTTTCTTTTTCTATTTAGGTATTGTTCAACAAACGAGCCCCCGCCAATTGGCGGGGGCTCGTTACATTTTTATAAATGAAGTTGTGGGATCTTCTTAACTCCCGCAAGCCTCGCACCCCTCCGGGTCATCCAGCGAGCAGGTCATGGCGGCATATTGCTGCTCCAGGTCCGTGACCATTGGTACGGGCACCGGACCGGCGTTGGTCGCGTGCTCTTTGGCATATTGGACGTAGTCCAGTGGCTTCTCTACGGGAACAGCTTCGGTCAGCACCGGCTCCAACTGCGGCTCGGCCTGGGGCTGCACCACGGTGAACTTTACAGCGTCGGAAGCAGCCTTCGTGCGGAGGTAGTACATACCCGTTTTCAGGCCCGCTTTCCAGGCGTAGAAGTGCATGGAAGTTAGTTTACCAAAGTTCGAGTCCTGAATGTGGATGTTCAGCGATTGCGACTGGCAGATGTAGGCGCCCCTGTCGGCGGCCATGTCAATGATGTGCTTCTGTTTAATTTCCCAAACCGTCTTGTACAGGTCTTTTATGTGTTGCGGAATGTTCGGAATCGCCTGCACCGAGCCGTTGGCCAGGATCAGATTATTCTTCATTGTGTCGTTCCACAGACCCAGTTTCACGAGGTCTTTGAGCAGGTGCTTGTTCACAACCACAAACTCACCCGATAATACACGCCGGGTGTAGATGTTGCTAGTATACGGCTCGAAACACTCATTATTGCCCAGAATCTGCGAGGTCGATGCGGTTGGCATGGGGGCCAGCAGCAGCGAGTTTCTGACGCCATGTTCCATTACGTCTTTACGTAGTGTTTCCCAATCCCAGCGGCCCGACTTTGGCTTCACCGGCTGACCATCGCGGGTCCACATGTCAAACTGGAAAATACCCTGCGAAATAGGCGACCCTTTCCACGTTTCATACGGACCATACTCTTTGGCCTGCTCCATCGATGAGGTCATGGCGCCGAAGTAGATGGTCTCGAAAATGTCTTCGTTCAATCGGCGCGCTTCGTCTGATTCAAACGGCATCCGCAACATGATGAACGCATCGGCCAATCCCTGAACCCCAATGCCAATGGGCCGGTGGCGCATGTTGCTCCGGCGGGCCTCTTCAACGGGGTAATAGTTAATGTCGATAATCTTATTGAGGTTACGTGTGGCCGTTTTGGTCACCTCATACAACTTCTGGTGGTCGAACCGCAGGACGCCGTCTGTACCGCGTGTAAGGAACTTGGGCAGGGCGATGGACGCCAGGTTACAAACCGCTACTTCGTCGGGGGCGGTGTATTCTATAATCTCGGTGCAGAGGTTACTCGACTTAATGGTACCGAGGTTCTTTTGGTTTGATTTCTTGTTAGCCGCATCCTTAAACAGCATGTAGGGTGTGCCGGTCTCGGTCTGCGACTCCAAGATTTTATACCATAGTTCCTGCGCTTTGATTGTTCTGCGGGCGCGGCCTTCGCGCTCATACCGCTCATACAGCGCTTCGAACTCGTCGCCATGACAATCGGCTAAGCCGGGGCACTCGTGCGGGCAAAACAGCGACCAGACGTCGTTATCTTCCACGCGCTTCATGAACAGATCGGGCGTCCAGAGAGCGTAGAAAAGGTCACGAGCGCGGTTTTCCTCTTTGCCGTGGTTCTTCTTCAGTTGCAGGAAATCGAAAATATCGGCATGCCAGGGCTCGAGATAAA
>JAQBNX010000233.1 GCA_028288385.1 Spirosoma sp. | reverse complement strand
CTATGCCTGCATTAACCTCAGTCTACAGGTTGATAAAGTCATGACAAATCGGGGGATGATCAAAAAGACATTCACTGATAAGGGCATTGCGTATGCCTCGCAACTGGCTTTGAAAAACGTGCAGGATCTGCTGACCATTGTAGACTGGAATCTGACCCATGGTTTTGGACTGTTTCGTATTTCGTCGGACCTGTTTCCGTGGGCGTCAGAATACCGGATCGCCAATTTGCCTGATTATACGGAGATTCGGGCAACGCTCGAAACGATTGGCACCCGGCCCATACGGCTAACCATGCACCCAGGTCCATTCAATCACCTCGCTGGTCAGGGTAAAACCCTCGACAACACCATTACTGATCTTGAATACCAGTCCGAAGTTTTTGACCTGATGGGGCTGAAACCGTCGCACTGGAATAAAATTAACATCCACGCAGGTGGCACGTATGGCGATAAAGCTGCTACGCTGGCCCGATTTTGTCAAAATTTTAAGCTGCTTTCCGAAAATTTACGTGCCCGGCTGACCGTCGAAAATGATGACCGGGTTAGTCTTTATGGGGTGGCTGACTTAGTAGCTGTTTACGAAACCATCGGTACGCCCATTGTTTTTGATTACTTCCATCACTCGCTCAACCCTGGCGATTTAACGCAGGAAGAAGCATTTATGATGGCGTATAACACGTGGGATCTTCGACCCGTGTTTCATTATTCAGACTCACGGCAGGAACGCGAAGACCCTAAAGCCCGGCGGGAAGCCCATGCCGACTGGCTCTATTCACCGGTTAATACGTTTGGCAAAGACGTAGATATCGTATTTGAATCCAAAATGAAAGAGCTATCGATACTGCGGATGCGAGGTGAGGAGCCGGAAATTACACCCAAATTGGCTAAACTAATGAACCAGCAGAAAAAGCAGGATCCTGAAACACCACCCATGGCACTGGTTGGGCAGCAAGCCGACGAATTACCTGCTTAACTGCTCTATGGAGACCCACAAACACAATGCCTAGTTGGTTATAAAACCAACTGGGCATTGTGTTTGTGGGCCAACCTGGTCAGACTGAGGAACTAGATCACTAGCGTTATTACTTATTTTCGAACGTCCACGCGTGACGAAAAGTGTTTCTGCTGGGGGCCAACTACAAACGTGTAGGCACCTTCGGGCAGTGACGACAGGTCGAACCGGCGTGCCGGGCCATTGAGTTTCTCGGCATGTACCAGTACGTTCTGTGCGTCGTAGATGGCTACGCTGGCATCCGTTACGTTGGTAGTGGGCATGGCCACCTCAATTTTGTTTTTCTCATAGGCCTTTATGGTTGGCTGCATCACCTGTTGAAGATTACGGGCATCTACCGTCAGGCCATTATCCTGAATGGTAACTCCCTGCGACATCCACCAGGCGTTGTTACCGGCCGTAATATAATACTGGCCATCAGGCAGGTTTTTGAGGTTGAACGACTGCAAACCCGTTTTGTTCCTGACAACTCCCTTGTACAAGACAGTGCCCTCGGTGTCGATGATGGCAATGTCGACAGTGCTATTTTGTTTTGTGCTTCCCGTCGGGATATATAGGCGGACTTTCTTATTCTCAGACTTCTCTACTTTCCACCCATTGGCTACCGGACCATCATCGGATTTGGCCATTTTAGGGTCTGCTGTTGCGGGGCCTGCCAGACTCCACACTGACAGTAATACTGCGATTGATACACGAAATGTTTTCATCTGTTGATTGTTTTTTGGTGGTTGTATTTAGTTGTTTGACTGGGACAAAGGTGGGGCAATCAAAATTCCCGGTGCAATAGGTCAACCGCTGAAAACCAGTCTTTTAACGAAAGTTCATCTAAAAAGACAATCGAGTATTGGGATAATAGGACATTTATTGAAAAAGTACAAAAAGTCCCTACTAATGCCGCATGGGTTGTATTATTCTAATAATTTGAACTATTGTCACTACTAGCGTATTCATCGCTATTTTAACCCAGTAAAGTACAATATGTAAATCCTGACGAAAATCTGGTCGTTATAGATATTGTCCTACCGGGCATTAGTATGTAGTGCGAATTGCGTGCATCCAGCCGTATCACATAAGGATATTCTTGACTGATTGAACCCGTTTTGGTAATTCTGTTTCACCAAGCATGTCGCGCAAATCGATTTCAATATTTCGGCAAATGGCTGTCATCGGTACGTCGTTGATACTATTCTCGAATGGATTTTCACTGGTGTCGCCAACCATTTCCATGGTGTTAAAAATCCAGGCGATGACCGTGAAGAAAGGAACGGTTAGCCAAATATGCCAGTTACTGAACTTAGCCATTTCGGTTAGTAAGCCAAAAGGCAGAACGGCAATAAACAGCCAGACGAAGACATAACTGAAGTAGGCGTATTGACGAGGGAAGGGAAAAGATTTGATACGTTCACAGGCCCCTTGCTGGTTATAAAACTCGGCCAGCATCCGCTCCATTTCAACATGGTAGTATTCGGGTAGGTGATTGCCATCCCGGAGTTCCCGAAGCTGGGCTGACTGCATTTGTATCAGTATCGTGGCTGGATTAGGATGCGTAATTAGCTGCTCGATCTGACTACCGGGTAAAAAGCGGCTCAGTTCTTTATCTAGGCTACACTGCCGAAATTCCTGAATCCGTTCAACAACCTCGTGGGCGGGGTCGCGGTGTAATTCCCAAACGGGCTTTTGCCGAAGCTGCACCCGTAGCGCCGTCAGAAAAGCCAGATGCCTGTAGATTAATTCGTGATGTATTTCATGCAAGCCTTCTGCTGGCAGGGGATTGTTGGTATCCCGGTTCGTAATGTAGTCTACTGTCATGATGCCCCAGGCTCGGCTGGCATTTGTCAGGCTTCCCCAAATCCGCCGGGCTTCCCACAGCCGGTCATATGATGAGTTACTTTTAAAACCAACATAGAAAGCAACGGCTGTGCCGATGGTGGCAACGGGAACAAACGGAATGGCGAGGAATGTCCAGCCAGCCAACGAATAGAGCAGGCAGATGAGCACCGAGTAAGCCAGAAAGAGCGAGACAGAGCGTAGAGCGAATGGAAAAGCAACGTAAAAAGGAATCCGTTTTGTAGTGAACATACGACAGAGAAAGTAAGGGAATGAAACACGGAGTTACCTACTCAGTGCAGCCCCTAAATTAGTTGAATGGTAGGATTGAAAACCAGTTACCTGTGTCGGTTTCCCGTATTAATAAACCAAAGTGCCCCTAAATAGCTTACTTACCGTAAATAGCTATTCGATGAGTACTGAACTACAAGGACAAATCGCCATCATTACCGGAGCCAGCAGTGGCATTGGGGCGGGGGTGGCCAAATCAATGGCTCAAGCTGGGGCCACAGTCGTTATCAATTACCCAAGTCCCAGTTCACAGCCAGCGGCTGATGCAGTGCTGAAGGAAATTATCGATGCAGGTGGTAAAGGCATGACAGCTCAGTGCGACGTCAGCAAGGAAGACGAAGTCGCCCGGATGTTTGCCGACGTAGTAGCTGCCCATGGCACGGTCGACATCTTGGTGAATAATGCCGGCCTTCAGCGCGATGCTAAATTCCATGAGATGACCCTCGATCAGTGGAACACAGTTATTGGGGTAAATTTGACCGGACAGTTTTTGTGTGCTCGTGAGGCCATTCGTGAGTTTCTCCGTCGCGGGCCTCGCCCGGAAGTGTCGGTGGCAACGGGCAAAATCATTTGCATGAGTTCGGTGCATGAACTCATTCCGTGGGCCGGTCATGCCAATTACGCATCATCTAAGGGCGCCATTAAAATGCTGATGCAGTCGCTGGCACAGGAGTATGGTGACCGTCAGATTCGGGTTAACAGCATATGCCCCGGTGCCATTCAGACGCCCATCAACAAACCTGCTTGGGAAACACCCCAGGCATTAAATAGTCTAATGACGCTGATTCCCTATAACCGCATCGGACAGCCGCAGGACATTGGAAACTTAGCCGTATTTCTGGCATCCGACAAGTCCGATTACATTACCGGAGCCAGTATTTTTATTGATGGCGGCATGACTGTATTCGAAGGGTTTGCCACTGGAGGGTGAGAAAGCGTTGCGGTATATCGTTCGAGAATAATCGTCCCGAGGGGAACGAATACCCACGACTTCGTATGGATCAACTAGCTGGGCAATCCAATAAACCGCAAAACAGACAATTTAAACCTCATTGCACCCATACCAATCGATAAACGGACGTATGTCTCTCGAACACCAACGCCTTGAAGACCCCGCCTGGCGGCAGTGGGGACCATACGTATCGGACCGACAATGGGGCACCGTCCGCGAGGATTATAGCGCAAACGGCGATGCCTGGAATTTTACGACTCATGACATGGCCCGCAGTTACGCCTACCGCTGGGGCGAAGACGGCATCGCGGGATTCTGTGATGACAGGCAGCAGCTATGTCTGGGACTATCTCTCTGGAATG
>JAQBNX010000226.1 GCA_028288385.1 Spirosoma sp. | reverse complement strand
GGAAAGCATCACTACGTTAAACCGGGAATATTTAGGGGCTAAACTAACTACCCCTAATACCGATAGCTGATGGTTATCCATTACGTTTAACGTAGACGACAATTTATGTGCCTGATCTGCACGAGTTGCCGTCTACGTTAAATGACTCTTTTCTTCCATCCTATCGGACAGAAAAGCAATCGACCTTTCATAAGCTAACGAGTTGCTTTCTTTCTGGTTATGGCAGTTCGTTACTGATTTGCTGGCTCGTCTTCATCGTGGTAGGGAGTGCCCGTGGTGACGGTTCCTCCGCTGGTCCACAGTCCACCGCCCCGCTCCCCACCGTTTTTAGTGTTTTCGCCACTTGGACCATCCTGCGGCACATTGCGGTCGTGGTCATTGTCTGGATCGTAATTGTCGGCATGGCTGCCTACATAGGGTGTTTCGTCGGGGCTGCTGGTTACCGGCTCCTGATTCTTTTTCGTTTCGGCCAGGCTTTTGCTGTTTTCAGGGTGGTATTTGGATAGATCGCCCCCTGTTTGCTCAGACTCGGGCGAACGCCGGATAGATGGTTGATGGATCATGATAGCTACTGGCTTACGATTACTGCTTTCTATATAGAATAATAGGTTTCCAACTGATTGCTACCAGGCTTAGCCTATTCAGGTGGTTTGTAAATAAGGCAACGGTTCCCTGGCAGATGCCAGGGAACCGTTAAGGACTATACTGTTTAGTCAGGTTTGCTATGGCTATGGCAGTTTAGCCACAACATCAATCTCTACTTTAATGCCATTTGCCAAACCTGATTGCACGGTGGTGCGGGCGGGTTTAATGCCCGTGAAGTAGCTGGCGTATACTTCGTTATAAGCGGCAAAATCGTTGATATCGGCTAAGTGAACCGTACTTTTGACTACGTCGTCCCAAGAACACCCAGCCGCTTTCAGAATTTGTTCAACGTTCTGCATGGTGCGGTGTGTTTCCTCTTCAATGGTGCCAAGGGCGTAGACACCATTGGGGTAATCTACGGCGGCATGTCCGGACACATACAGCCAGCCCTCGCAGACAACACCAGGCGAGTAAGCACCGGTTTTAAAGCCCTCCTTTACGTCGGGATGTTGAATCTGAATTTTGTTTGCCATGAGTTAATAGGTGATTTCAGAGCGAAAAATAGGCAAACAAATCAATACGTAGCCCGTCCGCCCGATAGATCGTAGCAGAAACCGGTCGTAAAACTATTACCAGGCGAAACGATAAAAGCGGCTACGTCTGCCACTTCGGCTAAGGTTCCGCAACGTTTCATAGGAATTCGGTCGGTCATATAGGTAACCTGCGCATCGGGCAAAGCATCGACCAACGGGGTTCGAATTACGGCTGGCGCCAGCGCGTTGACCGTAATGCCCGTTTCGGCGTATTCTTTGCCCTGCGCTTTTGTCATGCCAATTACGGCTGCTTTTGACGCCGAATAGCCCAGCATTCCCGGGTTCCCTTCTTTTCCGGCAATGCTGGCAATGTGCAAAATCCGGCCATAGTTACGGGCCAGCATATAGGGCAAAACGGCTTGGGTGGTGTGAAGCGCTCCCCAAAAATTGATGGCAAAAACCCGCTGCACTTCCGCCAGCGGCATTTCGTGGGTGGGCGTTTGGGTCAGTCCCGTAATTCCTGCTGCGTTAACCAGCACGTCGATTCGGCCAAACTGTTCGCCAATCTGGGAAATAACCCCACCAACAGCGTCGGATTGGGTCAGGTCGAGCAGATAGGCAATGGCCCCGTTACCCAATTCGGCGGCTACGTCCCGGAGTTTGTCCGCGTTGAGGTCTAGCAAAGCAACGGCAGTTCCGTCTTTGGACAGCCGCCGGGCAATGGCTAGCCCAATACCCGATGCAGCGCCAGTTACAATGGCAGTTTGGTTCATAAATGGTGTTGTAGTTTTGTTTTAGAGCTCCTGCCCTATACGATTTATGTCACTAACTGGAGCCACTTCAAACCACAAACTTACTGGTCAATCTGTTTTTTCACCACATCTGCCGGGTATCGTAAGGCCAGTTCGCGTATCTCAAAGCTGTACCGCTCAAATGTCTCTCGCCAGGCCTCGGCCTCGCCGGGGGCATATTCATAGAAACCGTCGCCGTTGGCCACTCCTCGCCCACCCCGGTCCACAATCTCCTGAATCAGGGGCGGCACGTCGGTGCGGTTGCTGAGCGTAGGCCACAGGTCTTTCATTACGTTCAGGTATGCCGGTACGCCGGTCAGGTCCATCCACCGGAATAAACCCACGAGCGGCATCCAGTAGCCCGCGTTGTTGCGACACGCTCGGTCAATGTCTTCGATGCTGGCGTACCCCTTTTCGACCAGATCGAAGGCTTCGCGGTACATGGCATACATAATGCGGTTGCTGATGAAGCCGCGAATGTCTTTTCGCACCAGCGTCGGCTCTTTGCCCCAGTGCTGCGATAGGTTGTAGAAAAATTCGGCATAGGCTATTTCGGTTTGATCACCGCAAATGACCTCCAGAAAGCGGGTCGTGTGCGATGGCTCAGCCCAATGCAGACCGATGAATCGCTGTGGTCGACGGGTCAACTGCTGCAACTGCGAGATCGGAATGGCCGACGTATTGGACGCAATCACCGTATCATTACCCACCTCCGCTTCGATGAGGCCGTATACCCGACGTTTGATGTCAATATCCTCAATGGTACATTCAATTACCAACTGGCAGTCGCGTAGGTCGGCATAGGCTTCGGTAATGGTCAAGCGGTTCAGCACCGACTCCGGGGACTCAGTCAGGATCTGGTGCGCGTGCAGGTCTGTCAAGTGATGGCGGATGCGGGGGTCATCC
>JAQBNX010000210.1 GCA_028288385.1 Spirosoma sp. | reverse complement strand
ATCGTCGAACGAGTCGTCCTCTTTGGACTCCTGTTCTTCGTCGGCTCCTTCTTCCAGCGCGGGGTTTATTTCCAGTTCTTCCTCAATGCGGGCATCCAGTTCAACGGTTGGTATTTGCAGGAGTTTTATGAACTGTATCTGTTGCGGAGACAGCTTTTGCTGGAGCGACTGAGATAAACTGAGCTTCTGCATGATGAAGTTACGGGTGGTTGAAGGGGCTGAAGAGTAACAATAATTGGCCAGGGGCACGTAACCGCTGAACGTGCCCCTGGCAATTATCAGACCAATTTACTGGGTTATTTGTTTGTATTCAACAAAATTTTGTGTGCCTCCGGGGCTGTACCTTCGCGCCCATGATCAATAAACTTTATGATACCTCGCTGAGCCTGCTCACTGATCTCTACCAGGTTACCATGGCTTATGGGTACTGGAAGGCCCAGAAGGCCCGGCAGGAAGACGCCCACCAGACTGAAAAGGAAGCAGTATTTAATCTGTATTTCAGGAAAAACCCCTTTGGCGGGGGCTTTACCGTAGCCTGCGGCTTGTCCAACGTCATTGGCTTTATCAATAACTTTGGCTTCACCGAAAAAGACCTGACCTACCTGCAAACGCTTACCGGCAGCGACGATAAACCGTTGTTTGACGCAGGGTTCATTGACTACCTGGCTACCCTGAAGCTTACCATAGACATTGATGCGATACCCGAGGGTACGGTTGTGTTTCCCAACGAACCGCTGGTGCGGGTGCGGGGACCCATTCTGCAATGTCAGCTACTCGAAACGCCCCTGCTAACGCTGATCAACTTTGAGTCGCTGATTGCCACCAAAGCCGCCCGACTGCGGCTAGTGGCCGGGACAGATACCTTGCTGGAATTTGGCCTGCGCCGGGCGCAGGGGGTCGACGGGGGCATGACGGCCAGCCGGGCGGCCTACATTGGTGGCTGTGACGCTACGTCGAACGTGCTGGCCGGGAAACTGTACGATATTCCGGTGCGGGGTACCCACGCGCACAGTTGGGTTATGTCGTTCGATAGCGAACAGGAGGCTTTCGATACGTATGCCGAGATGATGCCCAACAACGTAACGCTGCTGGTCGATACCTACGACACACTCACCGGCGTTCGGCACGCCATCGAAACCGGACGGAAGCTGGAAAAACAAGGGCATAAACTGGGCGGTATTCGGCTCGATTCGGGCGATCTGGCCTACCTCAGTATTGAAGCCCGTAAACTACTCGACAACGCTGGTTTTACCGATACGGTCATTGTAGCCAGTAATGACCTGGACGAAACCATCATCAACAGCCTAAAACAGCAAGGAGCCAGAATTGATGTATGGGGTGTGGGAACCAAGCTCGTAACGGCCTATGACCAGCCCGCACTGGGGGGCGTTTACAAGCTAGCCGCAATAAAAAATGATGAGCAGTGGGACTATAAGATGAAGCTGTCGGAGCAGGCAATAAAAATTTCTACGCCGGGCATTCAGCAGGTACGCCGGTTCAGCGACGAGCGGGGTTTTCTGGCCGACATGATTTTTGATGAAGACCGCAGCACCGATCAAACAAACGATACGGCTGCTACGATGATCGACCCACTCGATTTTACCAAACGGCGCCGGTTTGAGGCCGGGCAAGCATTTACCGATCTGCTCATACCCGTTTTTCGATCGGGTAGGCAAGTGTATGATTGCCCCGACATCCACACCACCCGCAAACGGGTAGGGGAGCAACTGGCAGGCTTGCATGCGGGTGTAAAACGCTTTGTGAACCCACATACCTATCCGGTAGGGCTGGAAAAAGGACTGCACGAACTGAAGACCGAACTGATCCTGAAACTGCGGGCCTGAACGAGCGGATTCTGCCCTTCTCACGCCCGTACGTATTGGCTTATTTTGGTTGAAGGCATCTTATTTAATAATGGCGTAATCAATTGTATCCAAACTTTATGTTGTTTTACTGGCCCGCCTTACTAGTAGACTCGCTCAAAACCTTTCTGTCATGCAACCCATTGAACTTGTAGTTTTCGATATGGCTGGCACAACCGTGACTGACCACCACGAAGTAGAGCGATGCTTTACCGAGGCCGCCGGTCAGACGGGCCTGTTTGCTACAGACGAGCGGATTCTGGCCATGCAGGGTTTAGCCAAACGCTACGTGTTTGAAACACTCTGGAAGGAGCAGTTGGGCGATAGGCATGCTGACATTACGTCCCGGGTTGATCGCTCTTATGCGGTTTTCAAAGAAATTCTGGAGAACCATTACGTCATTAATGGCGCAACCACCACAGCCGGATGCCTGGAAACGTTCACGTATCTGCGCGAGCGGGGCATTGCCATTGCACTGACCACGGGTTTTTATCGTGTTGTAACCGACATCATCCTGGATAAACTGGGCTGGCTGTCCCATCTCAATGAGCAACGCGTCGGTGGACCGGATCATATTATTCAGGCGTCGGTTGCCAGCGATGAAGTATCGCGTGGCCGGCCCTATCCAGACCTGATTGAACGGGCCATGCTATTGCTGAGGGTGAGCAATCCGAAAGCGGTTGTCAACATTGGCGATACGCCTTCCGATCTGCTCTCGGGACGGGCAGCCGGGGTCGCACTAAACCTCGGCGTTACCAATGGCACCCACTCCGCTTCCCAACTCGGTGCCTATCCGCACGATTTCCTGCTGGAGTCGCTGACCGAACTGCCGGGTGTAATTGAACGGCACCAATCGTTGGTCAGCCACGCTTAACGCTTATATCATGTATGACCTGATTATCGTTGGGGCGGGCGTGCTGGGCACCTTCCACGCTTATCATGCTGCTAAAGCTGGGCAGCGGGTGCTGTTGCTCGAAAAAGACCGCTACCCCGTGGGTGCAACGGTGCGTAACTTTGGGCAGGTTGTACCATCAGGCTTGGCCGGACGATGGTTTGACTACGGCCGGCAGAGTCTGACTATTTATCGGGAAATTCAGGAGGAAACGGACTTGACCGTACGTCAGAGGGGCACTATCTACGTAGCGTCTGATGCCGACGAGTGGCAACTGGCTAACGAACTTCACGACCACTACGTCCGCATTGGCTATGGGAGTGAACTACTCAGCAAAGCACAGTGCTTGGCCAAATACCCTACCCTGCAACCGGACTACGTAGTGGGTGGCTTGTTCTTTTCAGAAGAAATGAGTGTGGAGCCTGAGCTAATGATTCACCGGCTGATTGCGTTTGTGCAACAAAAGTACGGTGTCGACTATCGGCCCGGTTCAGCCGTTGTTGATGTTCAATCAAACGCTGGTGGGGCCACCGTGACTTTGGCTACCAGACAGCGGTTTGAGGCTGGGCGCGTGCTTATTTGCTCCGGGCATGAGGTTAAGCTCCTATTCCCGGAGGTACTGGCCAGGGCGGGTTTAGTGGTCAGTAAACTACAAATGCTGCTGGCTGAGCCGGTGGCCAATCTGTCATTGCCTGGCAACATCCTGACTGGTCTGTCCATTCGTCGGTACGAGGCCTTTCAGGAGTGCCCGTCCTATGCCCGGATTCAAACACCGGAACACTACGCTGAACTGAAAAAGTGGGGTATTCACATCCTGTTTAAGCAAGCCATCGATGGGTCGATCATTGTGGGTGATTCGCACGAGTATGCCGATGCAACGCACACGGAAGACCTTGGCTATCATACACAGGAAGCCATCAATGACTTGATGCTGGCCGAAGCCCGGCGGATTGTCACATTCCCCCTGAAGATCCGCAAAACGTGGGCAGGATTCTACAGCCAGACCGCCGACGAAATTTTTGAACATAATATAGATGAGTACATTCGCATTGTAACTGGCATCGGCGGCAAAGGTATGAGTTCCGGCGCAGGCTTTGCTGAGTATAACATCCGGCAGTGGTTGTTAAATGGTAAATGAAGACACTACCAGCGGCAAAAGACTGAACACCACCATAACCAGCCTGTATGGGGTGAATGACAATATTACTACCACTATGGCTTGCAACTACCGTGCTTTCCTACTCTTATGAATCGCAGAACCCTCCTCAAAGCGGCTGGCCTGTTACCCCTGGTAGCGGCTGCCGATGGTATTGCCGCGCCCACCTTGGCGCCCAAACGTAGTGTCCGGTTTGCCTACATTGGCGATACGCACATCCTGGCTGAAACAAAGCCCATGGAGTACGTTGCCAAATGCTTCCATCATCTGCAAAATCAGGCCGACAAACCGGCGTTCATTCTGCACGGTGGCGACACCATCATGGATGCGCTGGCGCAGGACCGCAGTAAAGTGCAGAAACAGTGGGACGCCTGGCATACCGTAGCGAAAGCCGACAATTCGCTGCCTATTGAACACTGCATTGGTAACCATGATGTATGGGGATATGAGCAGGCTAAAAGCGATCCTCAGTACGGGAAAAAGTGGGCGCTGGACCAGATGAAGATTAGTGAGCGGTATCGCTCATTCGATAGGAACGGCTGGCATTTCATCGTGCTCGACAGCGTTCAGCCCACGCCCGAAGGCAAATGGTATACCGCCCATATCGATCCCGAGCAGCTCGCCTGGCTGAAAACCGATCTGGCTAAAACGAATCCAAAAACGCCGATTTTGCTCATGTCGCACATCCCGATTGTGTCGGCAACGGTGTTTTATGATAAGTCGAACGTAAAGAACGGTAACTGGCAGATTCCCGGCGGCTGGAACCATACGGATGCCGCCGAGCTGATTGAATTATTCTACCAGTATCCAAATGTAAAAGCGGCACTGAGTGGCCATATGCACCTGCTAGACCGGGTTGATTATAACGGCGTGGCTTATCTCTGCAATGGGTCCGTTTGTGGTAACTGGTGGAAGAACGATACGTATCATCAAACAAAAGCCGGTTATGCGCTGATGGATCTGTATGATGATGGAACAGTAGAACGGACCTATTTACATTACACGTAATCCCACAGACCCCTTTGCTTTTAACCAGGTTTGATACCCCACCGACATATTCAATACAATGGATCACATTGCCATTCTCTTCGCGAACAGCGGACACGACGCTTACTTTGGCGAGCCGGTAACTCAACTCGAACACGCGCTGCAGTCGGCGCACCTGGCCGAGCAAGACGGTGCCAGCGACGAG
>JAQBNX010000192.1 GCA_028288385.1 Spirosoma sp. | reverse complement strand
AGCTTCATACGCTCCAGACTTCCGTCGAAACGAATCCGCCAACCTGTGGACTACGTTCCCGGAGCGTTAGGCCCGCTTCGCTCAGTAGCCGCTGCCAATCGGCAAGGTGCCGGGCTTCGATGCGGGCCGTCAAGATAAAAAACCGAATCATACTCCATAGCAACGCCCGTTGCCACCAGACCGAAGTGCGGATAAAATCAGTAATGAGCCACAACCCATTTTCCTTGAGTGCGCTCCGCAAACGGGGAATAAACAGGGTCTGTAGGGTTTCCGTCGTGAAGAGGTCCAGCACAAACGGTGTCATCAGCAGGTCGAAACGCTCATCGGAACGTAATGAGCGTTCATCACCCAACCGGAATTCGACCGTTCCCATCAACTGACGATTCAGCATTCGGCAGCTGGCCCTTGCCAGCATCCGGGCCGACGATTCGAGGTAAACAATTCGGGCCGCCCTCCCATCCGTGAGCAGGGGTTCGAGCAGCCAGCCCGTTCCCCCACCCACGATCAGGACCGATGCCCCGGGCGGTATCCGGTCCAGGAAGACGGCCTGGGCCCGATTTAGCCGCCGACCAAACACAACAAAGACCAGGGCGTCGTAAACAGGCGCTATCCAGTCAAAATGGGCGAAGGAAGCAGACACGCGCTACGTCTATTTAAAACAATAAACAGAAACAGTCGGCAACGTTGCCGACTGTTTCAGGCTACTAGATACCGACGGTTTGCCGACTCTCGCCTGCTACCGTAATGGTCTGACCAAGCACCGACAGCGTAATCGGCGCATCCGAAAAGTTCTGTACTGTTACGTCCTGCTGGGTAGTAGTTATCTGCAGCAGCGCTCCCCGGTACCGAATTTTAAACGCCAGCGACTGCCAGCCTGCGGGGCAATAGGGCCTAAATGACAATCCCTCCTCCGTGACGCGCATTCCGCCAAACCCCTGCACCACCGCCAGCCATGTTCCGGCCATGCTGGTGATGTGGCAACCATCCTCGGTGTCGTTGTTGTAGTCGTCGAGGTCGAGCCGGGCGGTGCGCAGGTACATCTCGTAGGCTTTGTCGACCATCCCGAGTTTCGAAGCCTGAATGGAATGAACGCAGGGCGACAGCGACGATTCGTGCACCGTCATGGGCTCGTAGAAATCGAAGTTGCGTTTCAGTGTCTCGGTGTCAAACTCATCTTCGAAAAAGTACAGTCCCTGCAACACGTCGGCCTGTTTAATAAAACACGACCGCAAAATCCGGTCCCATGACCAGTGCTGGTTGATGGGCCGCTGCCCCTTCGGAATGTCGGAAACCGGCATCAGGTCTTTGTCCAGAAAGCCTTCCTGCTGCAAAAGAACACCCCTCTTTTCATCCTGCGGCAGAAACATTTTTTCTGCTATTTGCCCCGCTGTGGCCAATTCCTTTTCTTCCCGGAAGTGAATGCGATCGATCAGATCGGCGTATTTATCGGGGGCCAGTGCCTTCACGGTTGCAACGGCTTCAATGGTGTAGCGGCGCGTCCAGGCGGCCAGGTAGTTGGTGTACCAGTTGTTGTTGACGTTGTTTTCGTACTCGTTCGGCCCCGTCACGCCCAGCATTACGTATTGCTCTTTGGCTTCAGACCAGTTGACGCGTTGCGTCCAGAACCGACTGATGGCAATAAGCACCTCCAGACCATAGTTGGCCAAATATTGCTCGTCGCCGGTGTAGCGAACATAGTTGTAAATAGCATAGGCAATGGCACCATTGCGGTGGATTTCCTCAAAGGTAATTTCCCATTCGTTATGGCACTCCTCGCCGTTCATCGTCACCATGGGATAGAGCGCGGCTCCCGCGCGAAAACCCAGCTTCTGCGCATTCTCGATGGCTTTGCCCAATTGCTTATAGCGATAGATCAGGAGGTTACGTGCCACTTTCTGATCGGCCGTAGCCAGGTAAAACGGCAGGCAGTACGCTTCGGTATCCCAGTAGGTGCTGCCACCGTACTTCTCACCAGTAAAACCTTTTGGTCCGATGTTGAGCCGTTCGTCTTCGCCGGTATAGGTTTGATTTAACTGAAATATATTGAACCGGATGCCCTGCTGAGCCGCAACGTCGCCATCAATAACAATGTCGGCCATTTTCCATTTATCGGCCCAGGCCTGCTTTTGCTCAAACAGCATTTTATCAAAGCCCTTCCTGGTGATGTGCTGAATGGACTGATGCGCTTTCTGAATGATGGTATCGGGGTCGTAATTCAGCGATGAGAGGTTTACGGCATACTTGTAAATGGCCGTTTCCTGTCCCTGTCGACAGTCGAGTGAGATGCGGTTGGCTACGTATTTCTCGTACTTGATGGGTTGCGACTGGTAGTCGATTTTTGCACCATCCTGCTCGACCGACACGCACATGCCCGTAGCGACGTGAAAACCGGTTTTGCGGGTACGCAATTCGATGTAGGCTTCGCCATACGCCGTTTCTTTCCGGACTTCATCCCAGAAAGTCTCATCGTAGTTGGCGTCGCGGTTGCGGATGGCCCCATCAATGTAAGGAGTAATGGTGATTCTGGCGTCGAAGTTAAGGGGCGTAATGGCGTAGCGAATAGCACCGGCTTCATCATCAACAATCGAGCAGAAGCGCTTAGCACTAACTTTCAATGATTTACCACTTTTAAGGGTCGCGACAAACTGGCGTTCGAGGTAGCCTTCCTGCATGTTCAGTACCCGCCGAAAGTCGCGCACCTGGCACGTATTGAGGTCGAGCGATTCGTATTCGATATCAATATCGATTCCAATCCAGTTGGCCGCATTCAACACTTTGGCAAAATATTCGGGATACCCGTTTTTCCACCAGCCAACGCGGGTTTTGTCGGGGTAATAAACACCCGCAACGTAGTTACCCTGGAGGGTTTTACCCGAAAATTTCTCTTCAAATGAACCACGACCCCCGTGCCGGCCATTGCCTAGGGACATCACGCTTTCGGTTATTTCATTGAATTCACGGTGAAAGTCAGTTTCGACAATGCACCATGGGTCGTGTTGCAAATAGTGTTTCATTCGGTAGGGTTAATGCTTGCGCGAATTTAGTCCGAACGTTGGGTTGTTCATGATTATTCTTTGTTGTTCAATAGAAGTGGGGATACTATTGACCCCTTAATTTGTCTGCCTGACCATTAATTTTTGTCTCCCCCGCTTGGCAAACCTTATCTTTAACGCTTTCCGTCAATTGAACTCGGCGGGTCATCAATCATCGATTTATGCGGGCAATTCAGCCGGGTGAGGATCGCTCCAGTGAGCGGCTCTACCGGGAAGTCGACAAGATACTGGTGCGGGCTTCGGTTGTTACCGGGTTGTTTATGGGCTTGATCTCCCTGTTGTTTTATGAGGTGATCGATGCCCGGCCTGAGCCGGAAGTGGCTTTGTTCTCGTTTGGGATGGCCTTCGCCTTTACCATGCTGATCTGGATGTTTAATATCTACATCAACAATCACCGGGGATTACCCATTGTTTATCAGCTCCTTCCGGCCGAGTATGAATTTAGAGGCCGGGTCGTTATCTGTTTACTACTTAGCGAAGGACTACTTCGGGTGTGGACGGGGGTTGACCTGTTTTATCAGATGGAGAGTACCGGTACCAGTAATATCGCAGGCGTACTACAGGTTCGGGGATTGCTGATTGTTGCCTTCTCCCTGATTACGACGTGGGGTGTCGAAAAAGCATTAGCACAACAACAGGCCATGGGAATGATATCCAGATTGAAGGAAGAAAATTTTCAGGCTAAATACGAAGTACTCAAGCAGCAGATCAACCCTCACTTTTTGTTTAACTCCCTCAATATTCTGAAGGGCATGATCCGAACCGGCAACGATGATGCCGAGGAATATTTAATTAAACTGGCCGAAGTATATCGTTACATTCTGCAAAGTAATGCCAAGGAAGATGTAGTCCTGGCCGACGAGTTACTCATGCTCGAGTCGTACCACTTTATGCTTAAAAATCGCTTCCGCGACGCCATTGACCTCACCGTCGAGCTATCGCCGGAAACCCGCCGGTCGGTGTTGCCGCCGTTGACGTTTCAGATGCTGATGGAAAATTGCGTCAAGCATAATGTACTCACTCAAAACCGCCAATTACACGTAACGGTAACCGAAGCGGATGGAGCCGTGTTATTCCGCAATAACCTGCAACCCAAGCAATCCCTGATGTCGGCCAGCCACATTGGTCTGCAAAACCTGACCCGGCGCTACGAGCATCTGTGCGGGTCTCCGCTGAAGATTGAGCAGGACGACCAATTTTTTACTGTTTTATTACCCATTATACCGCCCGGACATGAACGTCCTTATTCTGGAAGATGAAGCCATAACGGCCGAAGAACTGCGCCACTACGTGCGTGATATCGACCCCACCATTGAGGTTGTGGCCTCATTGGAAACCATTGAAGACGCGGTTCATTTCTTAACCACCCAGGGAAGTCCTGACCTGATTTTTTCTGATATTCAACTGGCCGACGGCCTGAGTTTTGATGTATTCGAGCAGGTACCGGTTCGGTGTCCGGTCATCTTCTGTACCGCTTTCGACGAGTATGCCATGCAGGCTTTCTCGGCCAATGGTATTGACTACGTACTGAAACCATTCGACAGAAAAGCCATCGCCAGCAGTCTGAGTAAGTTTAAAGCCCTGCAAACGTACTTTCAACGCGACACACCTGCTCCCCAGCAAAACCTGAACGAGCCACTGCAACGGCTTATTGAGCAGTTACGGCCCACCCGGCGGTCCAGTTTTCTGGTCAACTACAAAGGCAAGTACTACCCAATACCTGTGGGTGAGATCAGTTTTTTTTACACCGAAAACGAGATCGTCTGGCTCTATAAATCATCCGGTGAGAAGTACGCCCTCGACCACACGCTCGACGAGTTAGAATCCATGCTGGACCCCACCCACTTTTACCGGGCCAATCGGCAGTTCATTATCCGGTATGAGGCCATTCAGGAGTTTGAACCTTACTTCAACCGTAAGCTCGCCGTTCGGTTGAGTCTTCCTACCCCCGAGCCAATCATTGTTAGTAAAGCCAAAGCCGGCGATTTCATGCACTGGCTCGAACAACGCTAAATATAACAGGTATACCAGCCGCTCATTCTGGTCCGTTTAGCCCGGCATATTGCCCGCTTCACCTGATTAACCCGGTTACGCCTAACCCGCTCCGCTTACTTTCGTGCATCGGTAACACACCAATTGTACGCAGGTATGAAACGAGTATTGACGGGGCTGATTTGTATATTCTTTAGCTGGCCAGGATATTGCCAGACCCCCACCACGGGCACCGATTCGCTCCGGCTCACACTTCCACAGGCTGAGGATCAATTTCGCCAACATAACCTGTCGTTGCTGGCCACGCGCCTGGGTATCGATGAATACCGGGCTTACCAGGCGCAGGCTAAGTTGTTTGCCAACCCAACGGTTTACATCGAACAGATGCCCTATAACCGGCAGACCCGCGAGTTTATGCCAGTAAAGCAAAGCAATTCCGAACAGGTCATCCAGGTGCAGCAGCTGTTGCTGCTGGCGGGCAAACGTAACAAGCAGCTGGCCTTAGCCGCCACCAACACCCGGATTGCGACCGACCGGTTCGACGATCTCGCCCGTACGCTCTCCTACCAGTTGCATTCAGCTTTTTACGACCTGCACTATCAGCAGCAGGCCCTGCGGGTATACGAGCAGGAGATGAACACGCTCAGCCAGACGGTCACGCTCTATCAACAGCAGTATGACAAAGGCAACGTCCCCCTGAAAGACCTGGCCCGCCTTAAAGCGTACCTGTTTAACCTGGCCAGCGAACGCAAGCAGCGACTCGCTCAGATCGCCGATGATCAGGCTACCTTATCGGTCCTGCTCAACACGGCTCCAGAGCAGCCAATCAGTCCCGTGCTGGACGACATGGACCCTGATCCCCGGCGCAATCCGGCGCTCTTATACCCTGACAGCCTGGTGGCCATGGCCGAGCGTAACCGGCCCGACCTGCGCGCTTACCGCGATCAGGTAACGGCCGAACGGCAGAATGTGACGCTGCAAAAAGCGGTGGCGGTTCCAGACCTGACCGTGCAGGGCACCTACGACCGTAATGCCGGCTATATCCCGAATTATTTTGGGGTTGGCGTAGGCATGGCACTCCCGTTTTTTAACCGGAATCAGGGCAACATTCAGGCAGCCCGCATCCGGGCTCAGAGCAGCCAGCAACTCGCATCAGGCTATCTGCTTCAGGTGGAAGGTGAACTACAGCGTTCGTTGACCAAAGCGCTGCAGGCCGACGAGTTGTACCGCACCTTTGACCGGCGCTTCAACAGCGATTTTAGCCGACTCATTGAGGGCGTTACGCTCAACTACCGCAAGCAAAACATCAGTGTAGTTGAATTTCTGGACTTTTTCGATTCCTATAAAACCAGCCAGCTCCAGTTCATTGAGCTGCAAAACGACCGTCTGCAGCGCCTGGAAGAACTCAGCCTGGCCGTTGGCGGCAATCCATTCAACAGCTAATTAATCCAACCAAACAACCGGCTTACCCTACATGAAAACAAGTCAATTCCCCCGTACGCTCTGGCTGATGCTACCCCTTATCGGCCTGTCTGTTACGTTGATGAATGGTTGCCAGTCTGACGCAACGGCTACCAGTAACCCGACCGAAAAATCCGTAAATCTGCTGGCCTCGGCAAAATTCGATACAGCCAGCATGATCCCTGTAACCAACGAACTGAACCTGACGG
Organism: Spirosoma sp.; assembly: GCA_028288385.1. GTDB lineage: Bacteria > Bacteroidota > Bacteroidia > Cytophagales > Spirosomataceae > Spirosoma. The sequence continues at coordinate 1,434 of JAQBNX010000192.1, read as the reverse complement.
GTAAGGTTACCTTCAACCAGGACAAAGTCGTTAAGGTCTTCCCGCTGGTGGGTGGCCATATTGAAACGGTCAGGGCAGACCTCGGCGACTATGTTCGGGCAGGGCAGACCTTGGCCACGATACGTTCCGGCGAAATGGCCGACGTAGAGCAGCAGGCCATTGCCGCCCGTGGACAACTGGCCGTAGCGCAGAAGAACAGCCAGGTGACTGAAGACATGGCCCAGGGCGGTTTATCGTCCCAGCGCGATGTGGTAGCGGCCCGCGAACAGTTGCAGGCAGCCAAAGGCGAACTAAACCGCGTGAACGAACGCCGGAGTATTCTGGGCGGGCGTGGTTCGTCTGTTTACATCGTGAAGGCGCCCGTTAGCGGGTACGTAGTCGAGAAGACAGCCTCCCCGGGCATGGAACTGCGCACCGATGATCCGGAGAACCTGTTCACCATCTCCAATCTGGACCACGTCTGGGTGATGGCTAACGTGTATGAGTCAGACCTGGCCAACGTCCACGAAGGCAACCCGGCCCGGATCACCACCCTTTCTTATCCCGACCGGGTCTATCAGGGGAGAATTGATAAAGTGTTCAACGTACTCGATCCTGACAGCAAAACGGAAAAGGTCAGGATTACCCTCCTCAATTCCGACAATACGCTTAAACCCGAAATGTTTGCCAACGTGAGTGTGCAGTATCCCGGCAACGACCGGCGCGTAGCAATACCGGCCAAAGCCATCGTGTTTGCCGACAGCCGCAACTTCGTCGTTGTTGCCAACGCCCACAACCAGCCCGTTGTGCGCGAAGTAAACCCCTTCAAAACCATCGGCGCCACAACGTATCTCACCAGTGGCGTACAGCCTGGCGAACGCGTAGTAACCCAAAATCAGCTCCTGATTTATACGGCCCTGGGCAAGTAATTCGGGTCGATTAACCACTAGATTCTCATGAATAAGTTCATAAAAAGTATTCTGACGTTTTCTCTGAAGAACCGGTTCTTCGTCTTTTTTTTGACGGGTCTGACCATCGTGGCCGGCTACATCAGTTACCAGAATACCCCAATTGAAGCCTTTCCCGACGTCACCAACACCCGCATCACCATCATTACGCAGTGGCCGGGCCGCTCGGCAGAAGAAGTCGAAAAATTTGTGACCATCCCCGTAGAAATCGGGTTAAACTCCGTTCAGAAAAAGACCGACGTCCGCTCGACCACCCTCTTCGGTTTGTCGGTGGTTAACGTCATGTTCGACGATGGGGTAGATGACATTTTTGCCCGTCAGCAAATCAATAACCTCCTGCCGGGGGTTGAATTGCCCGACGGGGCCAAACCAGACGTGCAGCCACCCTACGGTCCCACGGGCGAGATTTTCCGCTATACACTGCAATCGCCCACCCGCACGGTTCGTGAGCTGAAGACCATTCAGGACTGGGTGCTGGACCGCCAGC
>JAQBNX010000168.1 GCA_028288385.1 Spirosoma sp. | reverse complement strand
GGAAGAAGAAGCCTTATTGATTATCAAAACGGGTCAATTAACGCTTACTATTGGCAATAAAACAAAAACCCTGGGGCCCGGTAGTATCGTTTTCATCATGCCGGGCGATAATTATCGATTGGAAAACAAAACCTCCGACCCACTCACGTATTACTCAATGCGGTTAACGTCCAATCAAATGCCGGATCTGGATTTATATGCACTGGTGGGAGGTTCCTTTTGGGTCGACTGGAATGAGGTGCCTTATACACCGCATGATAAAGGCGGTATCCGGCGGATGTTCGACACGGGAACAGTGATGACCAAACGCTTTGAAATGCATGTTACTACGCTCAACGCTGGTTTATGGAGTCATCCGCCCCACCAGCATCGGGCGGCTGAAATTCTAATCATGGTGGACAATACGGCTGAGGAACAAATCGAAGGAGAAATGCACAGCGCCAACGTGGGTGATGTTATTTTCCTGGAATCCAACGTCTCCCACGCCATTAAAAACACCTCTCAGGCAACGTGCACCTACTTCGCCTTTCAATTCGAATAGATACAAGCTGTTTAATTGATAAGCGGGCAGCACTATCATTTATCCTCATCCCGTAATCATCGAATCGAGTTTAAGGCTAGGGCTTTCAGGACTAGTTAAAACGATTGAAGCCGCGAAGGCACTGACCATGCAGGACGACCAATGACCCCTAAATTTCTTCGCCATCCGCTGGCTTTCATGCTCTTTGGGGCCACGGCCGCATTCTGCACCTATGCCTGTATGTATGCTTTTCGCAAAGGCATCACGGCCGTTACGTTTGAGGGGATGGCCTTTGCGGGTGTTGGCTACAAAACGTGGCTTGTAACCGCACAGGTGCTGGGCTATGCTGTTTCCAAAGGACTGGGCGTCAAATTTGTGTCGGAGATGGCGCCGGGTCGTCGGGCTGTGAGTATACTGTTGCTGGTTGGAGCGGCCCTGCTGGCCTTACTGGGATTTGCGCTGGTTCCGGCTCCGTATAACATTATTTTTCTGTTCCTGAATGGCTTGCCACTAGGCATGGTGTACGGCATTATGCTGGGCTTTTTGGAAGGTCGACGCCAGACCGATGCACTCGTGGCCGGCCTTACGGCTTCATTTATTTTTGCATCAGGCTTCGTCAAGACCGTAGCATTAACCATTAGAAGTAGCTGGGGTGTGTCAGAATTCTGGCTGCCATTTGCGACCGGTATGCTGTTTGTTCTGCCTATGTTGGGGTCTGTGTATGCCCTGACCATGCTGCCTCCACCCACTGCCGAAGATCGCGACCTCCGCACCGAACGCAAACCCATGAGCCATACCGAGCGCAAAACCTTCGTGCGTGACTTTGGTGTGGGGCTGGTGTTGCTCATAGCCTCTTACGTCTTGTTGACCGCTTTCCGTGATTTTCGCGATAATTTTGGTCCGGAAATTCTGCGTGATGCGGGTGTGCAGAATCCCGGCATTTTTGCGAAGACAGAAACATTGGTAGCAGTAGGAGTACTGGTGGTGATGGCACTGCTCCAGCGCGTTACCGATAACTTCCAGGCGTTTGTCTTACTAAACGGCATCATGCTGGCGGGTGGAGCACTGGTTGGTCTTAGTACTTACGCCTATTCTATGGGGCTAATTAACCCCGGCATCTGGTTTCTGCTGACCGGGCTGGGGCTGTATATGGGCTACGTGCCGTGCAATGGCCTGTATTTCGAGCGGCTGGTGGCGGCTTTTCGGTATGTCAGTACGGTTGGCTTCATCGTGACGCTCGCCGACTGGTATGGCTATCTGGGTAGTGTGGGTGTGCTACTGTATAAAAACTTTGGACAGGCCGACATTAGCTTCCGGACCTTCTTTATGTACGGAGCCTATGCACTGGCAGGTCTGTATAGTTTGCTGGTGATTTTATCTTTTTTGTACTTTACACAGAAGTTCCGGGGAGAAATCGGGAGACCCGTATCATATTCTTCGTAACTTGGTCCATTCGTTTAATCATTCTGGTTTATGGCACTCTATAATCTGCAAATCAACGGACGAAGCTACCGTGCTGACGTCGATCCGGATACCCCCCTGTTGTGGGTATTACGCGATAATCTCGGCCTGCTGGGTACTAAATATGGTTGCGGCATTGCCCAGTGTGGTGCCTGCACGGTTCACTTGAACGGCGAAGCAACACGCGCCTGTGTCCTGCCGGTCTCGGCGGTTGGCAAGTCTAAGATAACAACCATCGAAGGGCTGTCGGCCACGGGAACCCATCCGGTTCAACAGGCCTGGGATAAGGTTGATGTGCCGCAGTGCGGCTATTGCCAGGCTGGTCAAATTATGACCGCGGCAGCGTTTTTAAAGCATAATCCAAAGCCCAGTACCGCCGAAATCGATGCGGCCATGACAGGTAATATCTGCCGGTGTGGTACGTATCACCGCATCCGCGAGGCCGTTAAAGTAGCCGCAGCATCTACCGGTTCCTCATCCACAGGGGCCGCCAAAACCAAATAGCTATGCAGTCCTTATCAAACCCGAGCAGACGGAATTTTCTGAAAGTAGCGGCTACCGCCGGGGGCGGATTGCTGCTGGGATTTAACTGGACAGACGCAGATGCCGCAGTGGATTCTGCCGCAGTGGGTGCTACGGTTGCCAATGCGCCAGCTCCGGCCGTAGGATTCAACAGCTACCTGTCCATTAATCCGCAGGGCATTATCACAATCCTGTCGCCAAACCCAGAAGTAGGCCAGGGTATCAAAACGGCCTTCCCCATCATTGTTGCCGAAGAACTGGACGCCGATTGGAAGAAAGTGGTAGTGGAACAGGCTCCGCTGGATACCAAAAAATTTGAACGGCAGGTGGCCGGCGGCAGCGGCTCCATTCCGCACTCCTGGACGCGGTTGCGTCAGGCCGGTGCTACCGCACGGCAAATGCTCCTGGGGGCAGCGGCCAAACGCTGGAACGTTCCGGTGGCCGAATGCACCACGGCGGCTGGCTTTGTAACACATTCGGCCTCCAACCGAAAACTCAGCTATGGTGACCTGGCTACAGAAGCGGCTCAACTCCCGGTTCCGACCGATGTTAAGCTGAAAGATCAAAAAGACTTTAAACTCATTGGACAAACAATCAAAAACGTGGATAACCCCAGTATTGTAACTGGTAAGCCACTGTTTGGATTGGATTTCTACCGTGAGGGCATGCTGTTTGCCATGATTCAGCGGCCGGGTTTTGGTTATACGTTAAAGTCGGTTAATGACACGGCAGTGAAAGCTATGCCCGGCATTGTCGATGTCTTGACGTTCGATAATAACGTAGCGGTTGTGGGTAAGTCGACCTGGCAGGTTAAGAAAGCGAAGGATGCGCTGAAGATCGAGTGGAACAAAACCGATGCAACGGAGAGTACGGACGACCACAACCGCTTGTTCCGGGAACTGCTGGCTGCGCCCAACGCAACAGTCCGCCGGAAGGACGGCGATGTAGATGCCGCTTTTAAAAGCGCGGCTAAAGTCGTTACATCGGAATACCAGTGCCCGTTTCTGCCACATAGTCCTATGGAGCCAATGAATTTCTTTGCGCATGTTCGTCCGGACGGTGCAGAATTGGTTGGTCCAACTCAAACACCGGAACTGGCCCGTAATGAAACCGCTAAACTGCTTGGTATTCCACCCGAGAAAGTATCCGTGCAACTGACCCGGATGGGGGGCGGCTTTGGTCGTCGGCTCAAAGCCGATTACGTTATTGAAGCCGTGCAGGTATCCAAGCGGGTCAATGCGCCGGTTAAACTGATCTGGACGCGTGAAGATGACATGACCGGTGGTAGCTACCGCCCGGCAGTACGTTACCGGTTCGAGGCTGCGCTGGATGCCCAGGGCAACATGATTGGCTATAAACTGCGCGGGGCCAGCATCAACGCGGGCAACGCAACCCGGGAAGATAACTTTCCGGCTGGTGCGGTAGATAATCTCCTGATCGATAGTGCTGATCATAAATCGGCCATTACCACCGGTCCCTGGCGGGCACCCATCACGAATTTCCTGGCTTTTGCCGAACAATCGTTTCTGGACGAAGTAGCACAGGCTGCGGGTAAAGACCCCGTTCAGTTCCGGCTTGAGTTGCTGGACAAGGCCAAAGCCAAACCAGCCGGAGCGATTAAGTACGACATCGACCGCATGAAAGGCGTCATCAACCTGGCCGTAGAGAAGTCGGGCTGGGGCACCAAGAAAGGGCCGGATGGCCGTCCTGTTGCACAGGGATTCAGCGTGTATTTCTCACACCGATCCTATGTGGCACAGGTTGGGGAGGTAGTTATGCGGAAAGGCAAACCTGCGCTACAGAAAATGTATGCGGCCGCCGACTGCGGAGTTGTGATCAACCAAAGCGGAGCACGGCAGCAGGTAACAGGATGCATCGTCGATGGTATTGGTCACGCTATGTATGGCAACATCACCTTTAAGGATGGAATGCCAGAACAGACTAATTTTAACAACTACCGCCTGATTCGCCTGAATGAAATACCCGATGTAGAGGTTCATTTTGTGGACAATGGCATTGAGCCAACCGGTCTTGGCGAACCCTCCTTGCCGCCGGCCGGAGCCGCCGTTGCCAATGCCATTTTTAAGGCTACTGGCAAGCGACCAAAGAGTCAGCCCTTCATGGAGGATGAGGCCTTCAAAGGCGTTACTTCATAGCGCTTTATAAGCTGCTATAATAAAACCGATAAGGGTGGTACGACAGTACGTTGTATCACCCTTATTTATTAACGACGGTAACAACGTACGTTTTTTTGACCCGCCCGGCTCCTTCTTCACCTACAGGTTTCTCCGAAAAAACTACCCTTGCTGTTCCCGCTGTTACACCTTTAATCAGAAAAGCGACCGATCCACCTGTGGCTGTTGCCGAATTGGCACCATTATTTATCCCATTGCCCGTTGTAGTCCCAAGCGGCTTACGGGATACGTCAACGACCTCCTGGTTATCGGAAGTTGCAGTGAGTTGCCACGTAGTGTCCTGACGAGTAACCATGCTGATTTCATTAATGTCCCCTACGTTCAGTCGCAGCCGCTGGCCTTTGTTTGAGTCGGTTCGGTTTGCGTTGCAGGCACCCAGAAGGGCTAGCAGGCAAGTCAGTACGATCACACCATTACGTTGGCTAAGTGCCAGCGACTTAATGGGTGCAGGGCTGTATGGATCACGGGATTGTTGCTTCATAACCCCTATAACTGTATCACAGCAGCAAGAGTTTTGGCATAAACCCGGTCGATACGCGGGATATAATCAAACTTATTACCAAAATCGAATGAATTACAAAAAGCAGCAGGCCCTGTTCATTTAGAACAGGGCC
>JAQBNX010000167.1 GCA_028288385.1 Spirosoma sp. | reverse complement strand
CATTCCGACGATAGGATCGGGCCGCCGGATCGGGAACCTTAAAGTTGACTTATAGGAGATTTTAACCGGGCCGCCGAAGCGGATTCCTCCTATCGTTGGAATGACATAAACCATAAACACTAAACTCATGCAAACTATCATCAATCGTTTTCTCATATTCCTGCTCCCCCTTTGGGGGATGGGGGGCTTGTCAGGCTGTGATCAGGGCTTTGACGAGATCAACACCAACAAGGTGGACCCAACTTCGCTGGCGGCTCCTATGGTGCTGAACAAGGGTATTATTAACACAAACTACCTCGACGGGTTTGGCACGCTGGGTATGCTGACATACAATTTCGGAATTGTGCAGCAGATTATTACGCCCTACGGCAGCTCATTGTCAGGTGCTAATTACGACCAGGTTAATAGTGGTAATACGCCCTTAGTATGGACTAATCTCTACAGAAATGTGCTCAAGCAACTGGTGTCTGTGCTGGACCAAACCAAGAACGATCCGCTACAGGTAAATACCTATCATGCAGCCCGTATCTGGAAAGCCTACGTGTTCATGATTTTGACCGACACCTATGGGGATGTTCCTTATTTTGAAGCGGGTCAGGGTTACACTACGGAGATTATCACGCCCAAATACGATGCGCAGCAGGATATTTATAAGGATATTCTGAAGGAACTCGACGAGGCTTCGGCGGGTCTGACTACCGCGCAACAGCCGATTGTTACGGACATCCTGTACGGTGGCGACGTAGCAAAGTGGAAAAAGCTGGGGTATTCGTTCATGCTACGGGCAGCCATGCGTTTAACCAAGGTTGATCCGGCAATGGCCGAAACGTATGTAAAAAAGGCCGTAACGGGTGGTGTGTTCCAATCAAACGCCGACAATTCGACACTCCGGCACACCGCTATTTACAACAACTACATTGCCAACCACTTACAGGCTCGCGAAAAAACCAATTTCTACCTCGCAGCTCCCTTTGTCGATTACCTGAAATCGAACAACGACCCCCGTTTGCCCATTTTTGCCGTGCGCTACGTAGGGGCAAAAGGCGGTCAGGAACAGGTAGCCGCTCGAGCGTCATCCGATCCTGCGGTGCAAATTGGTATGCCAATGGGCTATAACGACGTATCAATTAATACGGTACTGGCGCAAAACAAGGTGGTCAGCCTGTGGGATTTTTCGCAAGTTAACCTCACAACAGTACTGAAACTGGACGCCCCCGAATACCATATTACCTACGCTCAAACCCAGTTGTTACTAGCCGAAGCCGCTGTTCGAGGCTGGGTAACCGGTACAGCAGCAGACTATTATGCAAAAGGTATCCGGGCCAACCTGGAACAAATGGCATCCTATGGCTCAACCATTCCGGAAACGAGCATCAAAGCGTATCTGGACGCTCACCCGCTGGATGCCACCAGCGCTCTGGATCAGATTAACACCCAATACTGGGTCGCTTCCTTCCTGGATGGCACCGAAGCATTCGCTAACTTCCGACGTAGCGGTTTTCCCGCGTTGAAGAAAAACCCCTATCCTGGTTCCGAGGTAAAAGGCGACTTCATCCGTCGCATGCCGTACCCTGATAGTGAGATTGTCGTCAATTCAGGAAAATTGAATGAAGCGATCACCCGGCAGGGGCCCAACACCCTGGATACGCGGGTTTGGTGGGACAAGAAGTAGAATCCCCCGCCCCTTTCCTGAAAAAAAGGAGAGGGGCGGGATCAACTAAATCAAATCATCTAAACCCTTTCTTTTCTCTTATGAATAACCTGGATCAAAGTCGCCGTGACACGTTAAAAATGCTGGGCTTCGGCTCCTCCGCTGGCCTGCTGAGCCTCTTTGGCGGTATGTCCACCGCCGAAGCCCGCGAACAACAAGCCAAACCCGGCTACGCCATCGGCACCCCCGCCATCAAAATCAAATCTGTCAAAGCCATTGCCACCGCTCCACAAGGCTCCAACCTGATTGTGGTCAAAGTCGAAACCACCGAACCCGGACTTTATGGCCTGGGCTGTGCCACCTTCACCCAACGGGCAGCCACCGTCGTGGTCGCCATCAATACCTATCTCAACGAGTTTTGTGTGGGCAAAGACGTCGATAACATCGAAGACTTGTGGCAGTCGGCTTACGTCAGCTCCTACTGGCGCAATGGACCGGTGCTGAATAATGCCCTCTCGGGACTGGATCAGGCCCTGTGGGACATCAAAGGCAAACGAGCCAAAATGCCCGTCTACCAACTCCTGGGCGGCAAGGTCCGCTTCGCCATCCCCTGCTACACCCATGCCGGAGGCACCACCCCCGAAGCCACCGCCGACAGCGTCAAAAAGTTCATGGAGCAGGGCTTCAAGTATATCCGCATCCAGCAGGGCGGCTACGGTGGGGTGGGCAGCAATGTCGACAAGCCCGATTTCAAGACGGCCGGTTTTGGCTACGAAGGTGATGCCTACATGAATGTGATGGGCTATTTGAAGTCGGTGCCCAAGATGTTTGAGATGGTGCGCAAACAGTGTGGCGAAGAGATTGAGCTGCTCCATGACGTTCATGAGCGGGTTCAGCCCATGGAAGCCATCAACATGATCAAGCAGGTGGAAGACTACCGGCCCTTCTTTATCGAAGACCCCTTCTCGCCCGAGAACATGAAGTGGTTTGCCCAGCTTCGGCAGACCACCACGGTACCCATTGCGATGGGTGAGTTGTTCAACAACGTCAACGAGTTCAAGGAGCCGATGGTCAATCAGTGGTTTGACTACATCCGGATACACGTCTCCCAAATTGGGGGCATCAGCCCGGCCATGAAGGTGGCCCGGCTGGGCGAGTGGTTCAACATCCGCACAGCCTGGCACGGACCGGGGGATGTTTCGCCAGTGGGTCATGCAGCCCATGCCCACATCGATCTGGCAGTATGGAACTTTGGGATTCAGGAAGCGGTGGCTTTTTCGGAGAAGACGCAGGCGGTTTTCAGCGGGTGTCCGACGATGGACAAAGGCTACATGTCGGTCAACGAGGTGCCGGGTGTAGGGGTGGACATCAATGAGAAAGAAGCGGCCAAGTACCCCATCACGACGAAGTCTAACTGGCAGGTACGCCGAATGGATGGGACGATTATTCGGCCGTAGTTGTGTTGTCTGGCTGTGGCAACTGTAGTGTCGTGGCGTCGGGTTTAGAACCTGACACCACGGGAAACCGTAAAAACCTATAAGGTTTTAGAAACCTTATAGGTTTA
>JAQBNX010000859.1 GCA_028288385.1 Spirosoma sp. | reverse complement strand
CGAGCGCTGCGGCGAAGCGGTCCGCAGCGGGCTGCTGGTCGCGTCCCTCACGACCACGGGGCTCGACGACGTCGACGTCGCGGCAGCGGTGGCGCTGGAGGACGCGCTCGGGTTCACGGCTACGCCGAGCCCCGCCGAGGCGCCGGCCGCGCCCGCGCCACCCAGGCTGACGTTGGTCCCCGATCCCGACGCCGACCTCAAGGCCCGCGCGGCCGCCCGCGAGGCGCTCCAGGAGGTCGAGGAGAAGGTCGAAGAGGCCCGTTCCGCGCGCGACGAGGTCGCCGGCGAGGTCGAGGAGCTGCGCGCCCGGCAGCTGCAGGTCGAGGCCGAGATCGACGAGCTCAAGCGCAAGATCGCCGCCCTCGAGGACACCTACGACGAGGTGGACGACGAGCTCGGCGACGCCGAGACGGTGCGCGACGAGGCTCAGGCGACCCTCGACGAGGCGACCCGCGCGCGCGACGAGGCCAAGGCGGTGCTGGACAAGCTGGGGTAGGGCTGGTGGCTGGTGGCTGGTGGCCTCTGGAGTCCGCGTCTGGCGGCGTGCGGGTGCCCGTCCCTATGTCCGCACCGGGTAGGTCGCGACCTGGATGCCGGCGTGGGCGAGGCCGTGGTGGAAGGGGCAAAGGATTTGAGCGTTGCGCAGGCTGGTCTCGCCGCCGTGGGACCAGGGTCTCGGGTGGTGCAGGTGACACAGGTAGCCCGGGACGGTGCACCCGTGGTGCTGCCCTGCAGGATCTCGTAGTCGCCGATCACATTGACGGTGGCGTTCAGGCCCCCGATCTTCGGGACCTTCTTGATCGGGAACCGCTCGATGTAGGACACGAACGCCTGACCGAGCTTCAACGGGGTCGGGGTCTGCCAGTCGTAGGACCCGGCACCCTGGGTCCCGCGCACGCTCTTGGGGGCGGCGAACGCGGCCAGGGCTTTGCGGAGCGTCGCGCCGTGCAGGGCCGGGATGCTGAACCGGCCGTGGGTCATGCCCTCGGTGTCGTCGTACATGCTCAGGCGGGTCTTGGCGCGGGCGCGTTCCTCCTGGCGCTCCAGCACGGCTGCTTCCTTGGCGTCCGCACCCTCGGGGTCCAGACGGATCGCGATCTCCCGTCCCAGACCGGCCAGGTCGTCGGCGTCGTGCTCCGTTGCGTGCTCGAGCAGGAACACCTCAGCCCTTTGCTTGTCATCGTCCGAGACGTCGTCACCGAGGTCAGCAAGCACCGTGGCGATCGCCCCGACCTGCTCGGCGTGGACCTCACCCCTGGCCATCGCCACCCGGGACACCTCGTGCTCGCCGAGGCTCTGAGCGAGTCGGGCCTTGGCCGACGCGGTGCGGCCGGTGACGTGGGTGGTCTGCTGTAGCCACCTGGCCACGTTGCGGCACTGGGCGGCACCGGGCAGGTCCAGGGCCTGGGCCTGGGCGATCCCCCGGGCCTCGACCTCGGCCACCCCCGCGACGACCTGGGCGGCCAGCCCGACCACCCGGCCGGTTGTCGCGGCATCCATCGACCACGCCGGTTCGTCCGCCAGGCCATCCAAGATCTCGCGGACCAGGCGCAGAGCCTCCTCGATCGGGTGGCCCGACCTGGCAGTGTCGGTGTGCTTGGTCATGACTCCACTCAAGCACTGCCCACCGACAGTCCCGGATCGAGAATCCCGCTCAACCACAGGGGTTGTGGACAACCACACAGACCGGGTCCCTGTGGACGACTCGTGGTTGTTTCCACAGGTACGGCGCCGCGCCCGACCGGCTCGATCGGGGTCGGGTGGGTCGGCTGCGGGGGGCTTGACCACGGGGTGTCGGACGGTGGTCGAGGGTCGCCCGCACCACCCCGATCGGCAGGTCTTGCAGCACCCACGGAGCAAGCCACCTCATCCTTTGGTTCCTAGGCGTAGTAGCGACTCTTCATTAGGTTGTGCTCTACCAATAGCCCCGAGGGAGAAGTCCGCGATGTCAGGCACCACCGATGAGGCGCTGGACCGCTTGCTCGACGACGGGCGGGCCCGCGCCGCGGCGATCGACCCTTCGCACGCCCGGCTGTGGGAGGCGGTGGCCGCCGCCACGGAGGGTGGCAAGAGGTTCAGGCCGGCGCTCGTCACGGTGGCCCACGACGCCCTGGGAGGCACCTGCCCCACCGTGGCGGCACAGGTCGGAGCAGCGGTGGAGCTGCTCCACACGGCGCTGGTCATCCACGACGACGTGATCGACGGCGACGAGGTGCGACGGGGTCGTCCCAACGTGGTCGGCACCTTCAGCGGGCAGGCCCGGGCTGCCGGAGCCACCCTCGTCGAGAGCACGGAGTTCGGGCGCGCTGCCGGCATCCTCGCCGGCGACCTCGCCCTGGCCGGTGCGATCCGGGCGGTCGCCACCTGCGGCGCCGAGACCGGACTCGTGCACCGGTTGCTCGACCTCTTCGACGCTGCCCTGCACACGACGGCGGCCGGAGAGCTGTCCGACGTCCGGTTCTCGCTCCACGCCGGTTCTGCCACGTTGGTCGAGAGCCTGGCCATGGAGGAGCAGAAGACGAGTGCCTACTCGTTCGCGCTGCCGCTGCAGGCCGGGGCGGTGCTGGCCGGGGCGGACGACCCCACGGTGGCTCGGCTCGGTGAGGCGGGGCTCCTCCTCGGAGGCGCGTTCCAGCTGGTCGACGACCTGATCGGCGTGTTCGGCGACCCCGCGCTCACCGGCAAGAGCACGACGAGCGACCTGCGCACCCGCAAGCAGACGCCCCTGCTGATCCACGCGAGCTCCACGTCCAGCTGGGACGAGATCCGGGGATACGTCGGGCGCGACCTCACCACCGAGGAGCTGATCCAGACCCGTCGGCTCCTGGTGCTCGCCGGCTCCCGCCGATACGTCGAGGACCTCGCCGAGGCCCACCTCATCGGCGCCCGAACGGTCCTGTCGGCCCTGGGCATCCCAGGAGAGCTGGTGCCTGACGTGACGGCCGACCTGTCGATGCTCGGTGACATCGAGGAGGTGGCGGCGTGAGTCCCTTCCTCGTGGGCCGACGGCCCGCCCGCACCCTGTACGACTCGGTGTCCGAGCGCAGCGCAGCCGTGGTCATCCGTCGCTACTCCAGCTCGTTCGGCCTCGCATCGCTGTTGCTCGGCACTCCGGTGCGCACCGACGTCCGCAACATCTACGCCCTGGTCCGGGTGGCGGACGAGATCGTCGACATCCCCGATCCTGCACTCGGTCGCGCACCCCGCGAGCGGATGCTGACCCGGTTGCAGGAGGACGTGCACCAGTCCCTCGAGACCGGTTACAGCAGCAACCTCGTCGTGCGTGCCTTCGCGCTCAGCGCGATGCGGTGCGGCATCGGGTCCGAGCTCATCGACCCCTTCTTCGCCTCGATGCGCACCGACCTGGACACCGCCGTGCACACCCTCGAGACCTTCGAGGCCTACGTCTACGGGTCCGCGGAGGTGGTCGGCCTGATGTGCCTGAAGGTGTTCCTGGCCGACGAGCCCGGCCGCGGCCGCCAGTACGACCGGCTCGCACCGGGTGCGCGACGACTCGGCGCCGCCTTCCAGAAGCTCAACTTCCTGCGTGACCTCGCCGAGGACCACGACGTCCTGCGCCGCTCCTTCTTCCCGGACCTCGA
>JAQBNX010000035.1 GCA_028288385.1 Spirosoma sp. | reverse complement strand
CCGCTCAGGTGCTGCAGGTGAAACCCAACCGAGGCCAGTGGTTTAGCCGGTTGGCCGGTGTGGTCCCACCTTGCTGGACGATCCAACAACCTGGCATTTGGAAACCCATTCATTAGCGTATTAACTTCCTCGCGGGCCTGCATCAGCGCATGAGCAACGGGCTGGAGAAGGGGCGGTACGTCGGTCAGTGGCCCGCGTAACCAGACTTCGGGAGCGTTAGAAGAAGCCATATATTTTAAATTACCGTACCGCCATCGGCGTAGAACAGGCTTCCAGTACTGTAGGAAGAGGCATCGGACGCCAGAAATAGGGCCAGTGGACTGATTTCGTCGGTGGTACCCATGCGGGCTATGGGTAAGCGTTTGGTGAAGTGAGCCAGCGTTTTATCGTCCTGCCACAGGGCCTGACTGAACTTGGTTTTGATAAGGCCGGGGCAAATGGCGTTAACCCGAATCCCATCGGGTCCCCATTCTTTGGCCAACACTTTGGTAAGCATGTTCATACTGGCTTTGCTTACGCTGTAGATACCCAAACCGGGGTCGGGCGTATCACCAGCAATACTACTCATCATGATGATGCTGCCACCACCCCGTGCCTTCATGCTGGGATAACACAGTTTGCTCAGTTCAAAGGGCGATTTTACATTGACGCCCATGATTTTATCAAAAGCCGATTCATCACAGTCGAGCGATGGTCCATACACGGGATTGGTCGCTGCGTTATTAACCAGTATGTCAATGCCACCGTATACGGCAATGGTTTTGTCGACTAGCTGCCGGAGTTGGTCCATGTCGCCGGTATGGGCGGCAATGCCGGTGGCTTCACCACCCTGAAACCGGATGTCATCGGCAAGGTGGTCGAGGGCTTCCTGCCTCCGGCTGCTGACTACGACTTTTGCGCCGAACCGGGCAAACAAGCGGGCAATGTCTTCGCCGATGCCTTTGCTGGCTCCGGTTATGACGGCTACTTTACCGGTGAGGTCGAAAACGGCTTTCTCGGTGGCACTAATAGACTCAGATTGCATAAAACTAGTATAAACTACGCAGGAGTTTTAGCGTACTAGAGATGAGGTTTACTTTTGCTCCTTGTGTTCCGCTTGAGACTCCTATTGTGTATGTTTTGAAATTTTCAATGCTCAAAGAAACAAACCGAGCCACCCACCCAGTCTTTGTTTTTGTTGAAGTTAACACCAATCATTTCGCCCCGGCTCAACCGGCTCAGATTAGTTATTAAGGTGGGTTTTTCGTCCTCCATCGGCCAGATAAAAAGCATCCTGATTTCGCACTTGACCAGCCCATCGGGCGACTGTATTACTGGCTCATATATTACTTTGCGTTGTAGCAGGTACCCATTGCGCTGGTCGGTCGGGATGGCATCAAGGTCGTCCTGGGTGATGTGAAGCTTTACCCCACTGCCCGCAAAAGAGAACAAGGGCTTCAGGACGTAATTGTCGAGGTCTTTGGGGTATTCATCCAAATCCGACAAAAAATAACTGGCGGGTACAAAAGGGCTTTTCAGTAGTGGTAAGGCATACTTACTGATGCGGAAAAACCAGTTTGGATGGCCCACCCATTCAACGTCAACGTCATCGGTCAGGTGAAACTCTGTTTTCAGATCAGGAAAGTTCTGCAAGTCGTCAAAGATCAGCCGGTTGTAGATGCGTTTGATCTGGATGAGCCGCCCGTCTTTTTCGTAGAACAACTGCCGACCAACTTTTTTAATCTTTGTCAGGCAAACTGGTGCTACGCCAATGTTTTGCTCGGTTAAAGCAAAGTCAATGCGGGTCTTCTGCCGTTCGGGGTAAATTTCCAATAGAATTACTTCTTCCGGATTGCATTCACCAACGATTAACCGGCGCAATCGCTCTACGTATTCTGCATTATCGGCTACGTTAAACAGGTAAGACAGGCGATCCGGAATTGAATAATGCTCCCGAAACTTTCCCGCTATATACGGCTGGAAACCATAGAGCGACGGAAACCCCTGTAGCTCGATTAATTGTGGGGCTAATTCACCCGGCAAAGTTCCGTCCCGCTCATCGAGGCAAACCGCGAAGTCTATGGCCAGAAACTGCGTATGATCGTTTGGCGGTTGGTTGGGTACTCGCTGGTTGGCGGGGATGGCCTGTTCCGTTAATGCCCTGAAATCGTCCCGCGTAATAACATCAATGATATCGTCGCAGGCTGCGAAGAGTTTATGGGTCAGATTCTTAGGGACAAATACCGGCGTTTCGGCCACGCGAAAATCTAATAGTCCGGGCCAGTCGTGTTCAATGGTGTCCAGCAAGGCCCGGTATTGCTCCTGGCTAAAGGCTTCGTTATACGCTTGACGTACGGGTTGAATCATAATCAATCGACAGGATTAAGAGAGATAAACAACGGTCGGCAACTGACGTAGTCTCTGCTCAATCCTGATCTATAAGTTGTTGGGCCGCGAAAGATGACTCAATCTGGTGGGCCTGTTGCGCAAGCGCCCGACGAAGAAAGCCCGGCAGCACCACCGACTCGGTCAGGGCAATTTTGTCAGGGTCTTGTAAGTAGGCCACCATCTCATCGTATTTCTGCTGACCAAAGTTGGTGATTACCTGGTTGCGCTTCACATCGGTCAGGAAGTAGCGCAGCATACCCTCATTATCGGCCTCGGGGTGGAACTGTGTTCCCACAATCTCGTCGGAGAAGCGAATGGCCATCACGGCCCGGTCAAGGGGTACGTGGGGGCGGGGTTTCTCTAGACATAGAATTGTAGCGTTCAGGGCGTTCAAACGAGACTCATTCGGCTCGGTAATCTGGTAGTC
>JAQBNX010000011.1 GCA_028288385.1 Spirosoma sp. | reverse complement strand
TCGGGATTTGTGGCCAGGAATGCGCCCCTGCAAAAGGCAAATTTCAAAGCCTTGGTAGACCCGGCCGACAAAAACACTGTTAAAACCGCCGTGGCCGATGTGATGCTGCCAATGGCCGACGTTAAAGCTGGAAAGGGCAGTTACAAATTCTACTACGGCCCCAACGACTTTCAACTGCTGGGAAACGTTGCCCCGGAGTTCGATCAGAACGTGTACTTAGGCTACTCGGTGCTTAAGCCAATCAACAAATACTTTTTTGTGCCGGTATTTAACTTCCTGGAGAAGTTTATCAGCAACTATGGGTTACTCATTATCGCGCTGGTAGTATTTGTGAAACTGGTGCTGACACCGCTAACTTATAAGTCATACGTCAGCATGGCCAAGATGCGGGTGTTGCAACCGGAACTGAATGCCATGAAAGAGCGCGTCGGCGACGACATGGCCAAGCAGCAGTCCGAGCAAATGAAGATCTATCAGGAAGTGGGTGTGAGTCCGCTGAACGGTTGTATTCCGGTGCTGGCAACGATGCCTATTCTGTTTGCCCTGTTTATGCTGTTTCCGAACCTGATTGAACTTAGGCAGAAACCGTTTTTATGGGCCAGTGACCTCTCGACCTACGATGCCTTTTTTACCTTCCCGGCTTTGCCGTTCGTGGGTAGTCACCTGAGTTTGTTTACGGTCATGATGACAGCTTCGTCCATCGCATTTGCGTACTTCAACAACCAGACAACGCCGACGCAACCCGGTCCGGTGAACATGAAGGCCCTGAGCTACGTGTTCCCACTGATGTTTATGTTCGTTCTGAATTCATACCCGGCTGGTCTTACGTTCTATTACTTTATTTCGAACGTAGTGACAATTGCACAGCAGCAACTCATTCGGCGGTTTGTGGATGAGGATAAACTCAAAGCTGTGCTCGATGAAAACCGGCGCAAAAACGCAGCGGGAGAGGGTAAGAAACCCGGTGGTTTTCAGGCTATGTTGCAAAAGCAACTGGCAGCCGCCGAAGAAGCCCGCAAACAGGCCGACGAAGCAAGCCGGAAGGCCAAACAGAAAAAATCTTGACAATGGTGCAATGATAGATAAACCAATGTTACTCAAAGACAAGCTGTTGCCTTTTCCAGGTTTATTTGGCATTCAAGGAGTTTAGTTCCTAACAAAAGCAACGCCGTGGCGTTGCTTTTGTCTATTACCTCTCATATGAAGCTAACGCTTTTCTTCTATCGATCGCTTCTCACAGGCTTACTGCTGTTGGTTAGTTGCCTGTTGGTCAGGGCGCAGGTATCGCCCGACGCCCAGAAACGTTACAAAGTTGCTGTGCAACGTGTGCTGACCGGCGACTATGCCCGAGGGAAAGCGGAATTAAACGCTTTTATTCAACCGGTTGGGCCGCTGGCACCCTATGCCAGCTATTATGCTGCACTGGCCGATTTTCGCCAGAAAAATTACAACCAGGCCCGGTTGATGCTGAAGCAGTTGATGACCCGTTTTCCCGACTGGCGGAAGATGGATGATGCCCGGTATTTGTTTGGGGCTGTTTGCCTGGAAACCGATCAGTATGAAGAAGCACTGACAACCCTGCAGCGTATCAGCGATCCAACGCTGCGAACAACGGTTACTGACCTGGAGCAGATTTTCTTGAGCCGTCTGACTGACCTGGCCCGGTTAAAGCTGTTAAACCGACAGTTTCCCGATAACCGCCCGATTGGATTAGCCTTAATCGACCTGATACAACGCACCGCCAGCGATAAAGACGACTTAGAACTATCCGACCGACTGACTAACCGATTTGGAGTGCCGGGCACCGCGGCCGCCCGTGCGACATCGTCCCCACAAGTAACTACAGGCGAAACCCCGTCATCCCGACCCTCTGTGCCATCGGCACGGCCTAACCGTGCAAAAGGTTATTTTAACGTAGCGGTCATGTTTCCATTTCGGTTAGAGGACTTCGACGCCGATAAGCGGTTGCGCAGCAATCAATACGTCTATGATCTATACGACGGTATTAAACTGGCGAAGGCCAAACTTCAGGAGGAAGGCATTACTGTTAACCTGTTCGCGTATGACGTTGACAATGACGCCAACCGAACGCTGGAACTGGTTAACAGCCCCGCTTTTGCCCAAACAGACCTGATTATTGGTCCGCTCTACGTAGAGCCAAACCGGATAGCATCAGCCTATGCGAATCAGAACAACATGCTGCTGGTCAATCCCATAGCCACCAGCAGTGACCTGGTAACCAACCAGCCTTTGTCGTTTCTGGCCCAGCCTTCCCTGTCCGGGCAAGCCCGCAAAGCCGCCGAACAAGTCAGGGGACTTAGTAGTGGAATACGCCGGGTAGCCATCTATTTCGGTACATCCCGTAAAGATTCCCTGCTGGCCGCAGCTTATCAGCAGGAATTGAAGCGGCAGAACTACCAGATACTTGATTTTCGGAAAGTAAGCGGTTCAACTCAGGCCATGGCCGATGCCATGCAGTTTTCGGGTACGGCAACTGCAGCCCAGTCGGCGACTACCACCCCTCCGCCAACGGGCATTGGCCTGAATCATATTTTCTTCGCCAGCAGCAACGAGGACGACGGCGTGCGGATGCTCGATGCTCTGAGTCGTCGTCGGGTGTCTGGTCCGCTGATAGCCACTGCCGGTGCCTTCGACTATTACCGCAATTCGACGTCCACGTTTACGCGCCGGGACTTGTATTTGCTGTATCCCGATTATATCGATACGAGCCGTGAACCAGTCATCCAATTTCAGGAGGAGTACGTAACAAAGCGAAACACGATTCCATCGGTGTTTGCGCATGAAGGTTATGACATGATGTTATTCTTTGGTCGGCAGATGGCCAAAAACGGTGTTCCGTTCAGGAGTCGAACGACGCTGCGCACAGACACCGATGACGATTACCTGCTGTCGGGCTTCGATTATTCTCAAACCAATGAGAACCAGGTAGTCCCCATCGTGAAGTACGAAGGTAAACGATTCATTAAAGTTAATTAGCAAACAAACCTCTACGTGAAGGATCGAGGGCACCAGAGGCATCGGTGTATCTTCTGGTACGCAGGGGCTTGTTTGAGCTTACAGGCATGACTACCAGCGACGAACTTTTCGAGAAAGCTAAAACCCTGATTCCGGGTGGGGTCAACTCGCCGGTCCGGGCCTTTCGGGCAGTGGGCGGAACACCCCTTTTTATAAAATCTGCCAAAGGACCCTATTTATACGATGAAGACGGCCGGCAGTATATAGAACTGATTAACTCATGGGGGCCCATGATTCTGGGCCACGCGTTTGAGCCGGTGGAAAAAGCCGTTCGCGACGCCATTCAGCATTCGTTCTCCTTTGGTGCCCCGACTCGTAAGGAGGTTGAAATGGCGGAGTTGATTGTCAGCATGGTGCCTTCGGTC
>JAQBNX010000748.1 GCA_028288385.1 Spirosoma sp. | reverse complement strand
CCGTATGCCGCTTGCCGCAGCGGCAGCGCACGCTTTGCAGCCGATGCTCGGTGACCTTCACGCGCACGGGCGGCAAGTCGATGACCTGACAACCATTGGCCTCGATCACCGCTTGCCGCATATCGGGCTTGCTGCTACAGCCATCGCAGCGCGCTGGCGGCGCGTGTACCTGCACTTCATCGGCAACGGCGACCCGTTTCAAGGTGGACCCCGGATGTCCTTTCTGCCCGCCAGGACTGGCCTTGCCATTGACACGGCGGGATTTGGGCTTGCGCCTGAAGCCATCTGACGATGGCGGCTTGCTGAAGTTGCTGCTGTTTTTGAGCAGCATTGCTTCGAGCTTGTCCAGCCGATCCCAGAGCGCAATGGTGAGCGCGTCTTTCTGCTCGGAGGTAAGCGTCGAGAGATCGGGACGTAGGTTCATAAGGACGCACTATGCAACTGAATCGGGGGATTTAACAATCCCATGCTGAATAGTTAGTCTTGGATAAAAGCGTAGCGAACGAACGTCCTGGGTACATCACTCGACGATGCCCTGAGAAAAGCTATCGAAAGTATCACTGATACAGATGCAAAAGGATGGTTTGAGCATTGTGGTTATCTTACATAATTCGACAAACGTTCTAGCGCCATCAAACGTTTACCACCGTGCGCTGTGGAAAGTCTTGCCTGCTGTCGCGCACTAATTTACTTATTTTTTTATAACAGGGCTGTTACATGCAGCTGCAACATCGCCGACTTTTATCGAAAGTTTGTTGTATCAAATTGCGTATACTTTGATTTTACTCAGGAGCCTTTCCTCCTTGCTCAATAATCTGAACCCAGGGCAGACTAAGACTTATCCGTTACGAATTATTGGCTCTATCATGCGCCAGAACTAAGTTCGTTCATATTTGCCAGAACTTGCCGCTGCCAGTCTCCTGCTTGTTGCTGGTCATACATACTAGTATTGACCACTCATGGCCCAGAATGCACAGAAAGCCTCATAAACGAATATTAAAAGTCAATTCGGACTTTTGTAAAAACTTTCATGGATAAATTCAACAGCTTAGTATATCGGCCTGACATCGACGGCCTGCGAGCAATTGCTGTTATCTCGGTTATTCTGTTTCATTTGGAAAAAAAAATCGTTCCAGGTGGCTTCTTAGGAGTCGACATCTTTTTTGTTATCTCTGGGTACCTAATTACGTTTCTCATATATGGTCAAATTCGAAACGGCAGTTTTCGATTTTCCGATTTCTATCGACGTCGTATCAATCGAATTTTTCCTGCCTTGTTCGTTGTAATTGCCAGCGTATTAATACTCGGTCTAATACTGCTTTCGCCAACCGATTTAACGCGATTGTTTGAAGGTGCGGTAGCCGCAACGGCTGCAGTCTCTAACCTGTACTTTTGGCGAGAATATGGAAATTACTTTAATAGCGGCGTTAATGAAGCCCCGCTACTACACACTTGGTCACTGGGAGTTGAGGAACAGTTTTACATTATCTGGCCTGTAATCCTACTCTGGCTTGCCCGCTTAAAGGGCAGAACTATGCTTATAATAATAGTGCTTAGTCTGGTAGCCACTGTTATAACCTCAGAGGTCGGTATCCGCACTGCAACTTCCGCTTCATATTACTTGCTGCCCACTAGATTTTTTGAATTGGCAATCGGAAGTTCGCTCGCTATTTTCATTTTCCATCGAGGCGCTCCATTTAAGTACCGAGGGTCAACTATATGTGGAATCGTTGGTTTTATCCTTATTTTCGGGAGCCTGTTTTTTCTTTCCGAGAAAACACCATTCCCTGGAATCAACGCACTTTATCCATGTATTGGTGCTGCTTTACTCATCGCGTCTGGAGCAAACTCACAGACTTTTAGCGCACGTGCGCTGTCAGCAAAACCTCTCGTGCTTATTGGCCTTATCTCATATTCACTTTATCTTTGGCACTGGCCGCTGATTGCTTACACTAATTACATGGGCGTTCAAATTAATTTAGTCTTTGGCACCATGATTTGTTCGGCATCCATGATTTTAGCTTGGTTGTCATGGAATTTTGTTGAGATTCCATTTCGCCGTTCGGGTGCGTTATTGACGTTTCCGGTGACCGCGTTGAAACGCTATATGCTGCCATTTTTTGTGTTAGCTCTACTATCATTCGCAGTTATCGGAAATGGTGGATTGCCGAGCAGATTCGACCCGCGCGTGGTTGAGTATGAAAAAATTATTGGCACGGCGCCAGAAAAATTGTATGAAAAATGTCATTCCTCGACCTTTTTCTACCAGCGCGAACCACATCCATCTTGTCTCCTTGGATCTGCCTCTAAGCCTGTTGATAGTATTTTTATTGGCGACTCCTATGCAAATCATTTCACTGGTATGGTGGACCTGTTAGCAAAGCAGGATGATTTGACAGTAATGCACTACACGATGGATGGATGCCTGCCAGTCAAGGGCGTCGGATTTGGATCAATTGCATCTTATGTCGAGAAATGCAAATCAAGAAATAATTTTAGCTATAAATTTATTGCATCGCATAATTTCAAGTATGTGCTGCTTGGGGCGTCTTGGCCAAACAATGGAACGTCTGAATATTTTGTCCGACTTCACAAAGGGTTAGAAGACTCCATTTCCAGTATTCTTTCGTCTGGAGCGAAACCAATCATTATTTTAAATAACCAAGGCACGAAGAATGCCAATTGTCCAATTCGCCGGCTACTTACGGGTAGCACCGAAAATTGTGAAAAGGCGCCGGAGCCTAATGAAAAGCTGTGGCAAATGTTCCAATCACTAAAACGTGAATTTCCTGACATAATTTATATAGATCCGAATAAGGTAATTTGTGAGAAAACTACTTGTCACTCTATGATAGGTAATGTGCCACTGTACCGCGACAGCGGCCACTTGAATGACATAGGTTCGAGGATGATTGGAAAAATGCTGATTGCAAAGGGAATACGCTTAACGCAAGGCGATGCATCTCCTAGCCTGTTTCCATCGACTGAAGCGGCCACTTCCGATTAGGTTTTATGGAATGTCTGCTGACTGTCTTGAAAATTTTAAGCAGTCTCGACCGGAATTTTTCAGGCTCTCGACTCCACGTCTGTGACGCCGTGCCGCGCTTGCAGGCTTGTATGAATTTACGTTATAGATTCGCTTAATGTGCAGCACCCATTATTGAACCGTCAAGATAGCCGATAGAACATTTAGAACGCATTAAATCTAAAATGTTACCCCGTCTGGTATTTCGACAACCGCGCTAGTGCAGCTGGCCGACTGCAGCGAAATGTATTTGCTGGTGTTGCGTTAAGCGTGGCTTTGCAATGTCCGAACTCGCGGGATTAATTGGACAGTGCCCGCTTTCAGGAAAATCCCGACAATCGGCGGTAGCGTATATGTCTTTCCTTGCGTGGCCCGTATTCTCTATTTCAGCCCAGTTTTTAGCATGTCACGTCATTCTTTCTTCAACTGAGGGTTCGGTGCACGCTCGCCATTTGCACCGCCAATGTTGCGTTCCAGTGGGGCGCCTTTGCATGAACTCTGCCTGAACCTACTTTAGTCGACGCTGAAATATAGCAAAATCTTAGTATTCACATGGACTTAGCTGAGATAAACCAGTGTTGGATTTGCAGGAACAGCCAATATAACTGGCCCTTTCCTTGCAAATTTGGCGGAGGCTCCCATGCGCAGGAAACGCCATATTTTCCAGGACAGCAACACGCAAGGCTATAGGCCTTGTTAGCTAAGGATGAAAGATTCCCGTCAGATTACGCTAACGCCTACTCGGACCGGGCGAAGAAAATATTGATGTAGACAATGAAACAGAAAAGCCAGTAGATTCCAACGGTTGCACAGGCAATCATGACGTAATGGTAAGACAGGTCGGACTGCGGATGGAAAGACCGCTACTGTCAAGGCGCATTTGAACGCAAACTGTTGATTAAGGTGCCGTGCAGCATATTCCATCAAGGACAGAGGCTACAGCCTCAATTAAAGTCCGGACTTATCGCTGCAATCTTTACCTACTTACTGTCATGGATTGGAGGCATGGCAAACCGAGGGCCACCATCCAGGACTGGACACGTCGTGCAAATCCCTTCAGATCGTGGATTGTCTACCTATAGAGGTGTCAAGAAAAATCGGACTGCTACAGTTTTTGCACCTCGGGACTAACGCCACCAGTGCCTTGGCCAGCGATGTTGTTTCACATCAGGCGCCACACCGAGTCGAAGGCGTACAAGTCTTGAAATAGCTCGGCAGCGTGCCGAAGTCTTGGTATGCCGACCAGTTTGTTGAGACGAGAATGCTGTTGGTGGTGCCGATAGAGACTGACGGATTTCGGATGATATCGCCCTTATAGCTGCCGATAACACCGCCAGTCAGAGTTACTTGTTCCCAAGTACGTAATGTTCTCAATAACATGCCAGTGCTGAGCTCATGGGTGAACAGGAATACGGTGGCAGTGCCAGTTGCATTGTTTAAAATGACATTCGCCTTAACGTTACGCAAATACTGGGCAACCGTGGCGTCGTGCACATGATAGAAATGGACCAGTGCGCCGTACGGACTTGTATTTCCCGTGACCGTCAAGTTGATTGTGCAGTTTTCAGAAGGTTGGCTAGGATCTGGAACCAAGTCGATGAAGCCATTGCTGCCGAGCACGCCAGAGGCACTGTTGCAACTCATAGTAATATCCCAATCGCGCGCACCATAACCAATGAATCCGCGCCGCACGCGGTCGCAGATAAGGTTGCACTTTGAAAAGCGCCCGTTATAGTTCGGATTTACAGCGTAATAAGAGCTTTTTACGGTGCCGCTGATATCGCACCCGGTCAGCGTGTAGTTGCCGTAGGAACGGAAAAAGGTAACTACGTTATCTGCAGTACAATCGATCGTCTTGAAGCCCGAGCACCTATAGCTGGTGGTGACGCTGAGGCAAATCGCGCCTTTCCAGTTGACTGCCAAGTCCGTGCCGAAGTCATAGAAACTCAGGCCAGCAATGGTGACATTAGTCGGGTTCTGGAAGTGCATGAAGACGGGCATGGCAGTGGCGGTAGTTGTCATCACCAGTTGTGCGCCATAGGCTGAGATTAGAACGTTTTTTAGGTCAGAGACAGCGATTGCATTAACAGCGCTGGAGTAGTTACCGAAATTGTATTTGCCTTGGGCAATGTTGAGCTTGCCGCCGCCAAGACTCTTAATGCGGTCGAAGGCTTGATTAAAGGCGGAAATAATGGCTGCGGGGTCGGCACCGGGGACGCCGCCGAAGTCCACCAGGTTGACCTGATTGCTTGGAATTGCGGCAGGCGTGGTCACCGCCGCCAGCAATTCATCGGGACGCAGCAGGACGGACGCAGCAGCGACGAGTCCGCCCAGCAGCATCTTGCGTCGGAATTGGCCAGTGATGCAGTTGTCTGAGTGATTCATTAAACTGATCCTGCCTCGATTTTAAGTACAACAACTTATGCGGTTTTGGTCACGTTTTCAACCTCCACCGGAGTACGGTACCTAATGAAAGTGTGATGGTGTTGTCGGCTGTGGAACCCCTCTATCCAGTCCACGATGTCCAGCTTGGCCTGCTCCCGTGTTCCGTAGCATCTTTTGTAAATTCGGTCTACCTTCAATGTCTTGAAGAAACTTTCCATCGCCGCATTATTCCAGGCATTGGCACGGCGACTCATGGAGACCTGCATGCCGAAATCGGCCGCAAGGCTACGATAGGCGCGGCTAGCGTACTAAGCAGATACTCACAACTTTATTGTACTTGAACCTTCAGTAATTTTTTCTCGGCCCTAATCAAATTTGGACCATTTTTCTTATGGTTTAGCAACTCTGTATTTGCAGAAATGAACCGATCCGTTCTTTCTAAAGTT